>JBEKCX010000004.1:0-24854 GCA_050014655.1 Occallatibacter sp.
AGCTGACCCCCATGCTGCTGAATGAAGTCCAAAAGGAGCACAAACTCCTGGAACAGCAGGAAGCAACCGTTCAACAACAGGCTGAGACCATTCAGCAGTTGGAGAAGCGGCTTGCTGCATTGGAAGCGGTGCTGCCTTCCGCCAAGGCTGAAACCCAGTTAGCGGAGAAGTAAGGATCGGCCCTGAATTGGCTTTTCTGGCCCCCGTTCTTTCCGCGACAGACGTGAAAAGGAGTGGGCGCCGGGCTATAGCGAAACCATGGTCGCCATATCCCGAAACCGCAGCGCTCAAGGCGACGCGACCAACAGGAAGCGGCGACCCTGCACAGGACTCATCAGGTCACACCAACCCTGGTTTCGCTCTAGGCTCACCGAACATCCCAGGTTTTCGCCGCAAGCTCCGCCGCTTCGCCCGGCCGCGCATCCGGCCGGGCTTCCAGCAGCGGCAGGGCTACAGCCAGCACATCCTCGATGCGGCTGGCGTAGTGGATGGCGACGCCGTCGATCAGGTCCGCGGTCAGGTCCTCTTCCACGTCCTGGCGGTTCTCGGCGGGCAGGATGATGGTTTGCACGCCTGCGCGGCGCGCGGCCAGAAACTTCTCCTTGATGCCGCCCACCGGCAGCACGTTGCCGCTGAGGGTGATCTCGCCGGTCATGGCCGTTAGTGGTCGCACCGGCGTATCGGTCAGCAGAGACGCCAGCACCGTGGCCATGGTTACGCCAGCCGACGGGCCGTCCTTGGGAATGGCTCCCGCGGGCACGTGAATGTGCAGGTCCATCTCCTTGGTGAAGTCCTCGGCAAGGCCCAGCGAAGCCGCATTCGACCGCACCCAGGTCAGCGCGGCCTGCATCGACTCCTGCATCACCTCGCCGATCTGCCCGGTCATGGCGAAGTTTCCCTTGCCCTTCATCTTGTTGGCCTCGATGAAGAGAATGTCGCCGCCCGCCGGCGTCCAGGCCAGTCCCACAGCCACGCCGGGGCGCTTCACCCGCTCCGCGACTTCGGTCTCCACGCGCACCTGGATACCACCCAGAAACTCCTTGAGCACCTCGCGGGTCACCGTCAGCTTATCCGTCTTGCCCTCGACCACGCGCCGCGCCTCTTTGCGGCAGACCGTGCCCAGCGTCTGCTCCAGCTTGCGCACCCCGGCCTCGCGCGTGTAGTGGCGCACAATGTAGCGCACCGCATCCTCGGGAAACTCGATCTGCTCGGGCGTGATTCCGTTCTCCCTGATCTGCCGCGGAATCAGGTAGCGGAAGGCGATATGCACCTTCTCCTCTTCGCTGTAGCCTTGCAGGAAGATGAGCTCCATCCTGTCCAGCAGCGGCGGCGGAACGGTATCCAGCATGTTAGCCGTGCAGATGAACAGCACCTTGGAGAGGTCGAACTGCACATCCAGATAGTTGTCGCGGAAGGTGTTGTTCTGCTCCGGGTCCAGCGTCTCCAGCAGCGCCGAGGCCGGATCGCCGCGGAAGTCGCGGCCCAGCTTATCCACCTCGTCCAGCATGATCACCGGGTCGTTGACCTCGGCGCGGCGGATGCTCTGGATGATCTGGCCCGGCAGAGCGCCGATGTAGGTGCGGCGGTGGCCGCGAATCTCCGCCTCGTCGTGCATGCCGCCCAGCGAGACGCGCTGGAACTTGCGGCCCAGGGCGCGGGCGATCGACCGGCCCAGGCTGGTCTTGCCCACGCCCGGCGGCCCGACAAAGCACAGAATCGGCCCCTTCATGTCCGGCTTGAGCCCCAGCACGCTCAGGTAGTCCAAGACCCGGTCCTTCACCTTCCGCAGCTCGTAGTGGTCCTCGTCCAGAATTTCCTTGGCCTTGGCGATATCGATCTTGGAGCCTGAGCTCTTGGCCCAGGGCAGAATCGCCAGCCACTCGATGTAGTTGCGGGTGAGCGAGTAGTCGGCGGCCATGGGAGACATGCGCGACAGCCGCGCCAGCTCCTTCACCGCTTCCTTCTTCACGTCGTCCGGCATTCCCGCGGCTTCAATCCGCTGGCGCAGATCCTCGATCTCGCGCTGACCCTCGTCCACATCGCCCAGTTCCTTCTGGATGGCCTTGAGCTGCTCGCGCAGATAGTAGTCGCGCTGCGACTGCTGCACCTGGTCCTGCACCTCGGTCTGAATCTTGGCGCGCAACTGCTGCACCTCGATCTCCTTGGCCAGGTGCTTATTGACCAGCTCCAGCCGGTCGGCAATGCCGGCCGTCTCCAGCAGTTGCTGCTTGTCGTCGGTGGTCAGGAAGGGCAGCGAGGAGGCCACAAAGTCCACCATGCGGCTCGGCTCCTCGATGTTGGCGGCAATGGTCCTCAGCTCGTCGGAGAGCGTCTGCGACTCGGCGACGATCTGCTGAAACTGCCCAATCACGTTGCGCACCAGGGCTTCGACGCCCGCCGTGGATGCCGGTTGCACGTCCTCGAGGGTTTCGACCTCGGCCACCATGAACGGCCCGGTTTGCGCGTAGCGCACGAGCCGCACGCGCTCTATACCTTCGGTGAAGACGAACCGGCTCTGGTTGGGCATGCGCACAACCTTGTGCACCGTGGCCAGGGTTCCCACCCCATGCAGATCGGCGGGCTTCGGCGAATCCAGCCGCGGGTCGATCTGGGCCGTCACCACAATCGTCCGCTCCTCGCCCAGCGACTCGATCAACTGGATGGAGCTCTCCCGGCCAACCGTCAATGGCAGAACCGCATGGGGAAACAGGACCGTATCCCGCACCGGCAGGACGGGAACTCTGCGCACTCCGGGCGCAGCTTTGCCCGAGGCATTTCTGGCGAAGCTCGGAATCGAATGCTGGTTTGCCATTGAGTGTCCTTCTATCAACTTTCCTTCATTAGACGGCGCAGACTTCGAAAGGTTTCAAGAATGTCCTCCGGCAATCTCCCCTCTCCCACTGAACCCGCGGTCGCGTCCTCCCGCGCATCTTTGCTCATACGGTCGGACCCGGCGCGAGGTTCCCCTCGCCGTGCCCAGGTGGCCGGCGCCATTTCCGCGCGGCGGGCGTTCACAAGGCCGGCAGTCGCAGAGGCCCGCTGCCTTGTTGGATGCACGGCTGCTCGAAAGGTGTATCGGCCAAAGGCCGCTTGAAGGTGAGCAAGCCCGGGCGGCCGGGGGCCGATTCGGCTGCGGAGGAACGCCGCCGCGCAAGAATCTCAGCGTGAGGCTTGGAGGGCGTTTCTTCTCAAGACCGTCCGCGAAGCCCCGTTGCCTTAAGAGTCTGCGGCCTTCCGCTTGCAAGGATGACAAAGGATGGCAAGGCGGGATACCTCGCCGGCGCAATCGAGCGCAAGAGTCGACGATTGCTGTCGCTCCAAGCGACCCCGCAATGAAAAGGCCTCACGGGTTCGCCAGGGAACATGCCTTGCCGGGGCCCGGAACCCGTCAGAGTGAACTTTGGGCCGACGATGGACCCGAAGGGATCATTGGTTGCCGGTGCCCCAGCGCCAATAACGGTACGGGTATTTTCGTCACGGCGGAGAGGTTTGGGATCACGATTGAAAAGACCGTTCACCCTGGTAAAGTTTTGATCTAGCGTGGCTTATGGCTCGCTTAACAAGAGGCTTCCCCAAGCAGAATTTCATGAACGCCGCCTCTCCTATAGCTGAGGTATTCGCGCGCTATCCATGTTCACCGCGATTCCCTAGCAAGTTCAGAATCGGGAAGCCTGCGGCCAACCTCATGAATGGCAGACCCAAAATCGGCTTGAGCGAAATCCGCGCCCTGCCCAAACTGTGGGCGTTCGCAATCGAGGACCAACGAAATGTTCATGTGCTTTGAGACCGCCAACCAGTCCTCGGTGCTCAGTGAGTTCGATCCTGCAACGATGGGCATTTTCTAATCCTCCTTCCGGCGACGCATACTTGCCTTATCGCCCATTATTTGTTTGACTTGAATCTCCTTGAACCCGTCAGTTCGAGTGATGGTCGCAACATCTACTGCTCCTCCAACCCCACGCAGCCCCACGATCCACTGTTGCAAGAGGATGGTTGATCTTACAAGAAAGATCGTCAAATCAACACAATCTTGCAGCGGCAAGAACTGCATTGGGATGGGAAGCGCCAGCCGCTGCTTTAGCTGGGCTTCCAAGTCGGGCTTGCGACTCGCCGCGTCTATTCCCAGCAAGTCTTGTGCCATATCTGGGAGTCTTCCATCAAAGCCTTGTAACAGACGGTCTGTGATCTCCCTTTGGCCACCCCATACGGCCCCGAAATTGCCGCCCGGTATCATCTCGACAGGAACGGGCATCCCCGGTATCGAAAGCTGAAACAGCTTCCCGTAAGGCGCTTTCTCGTCATACCCTCCAACATAGAAAATCATCTGCTGGCCTGGAGGAATGGGGTTCGGCATGCCGCCTTGATTCCATTGCCGTAGAAAGAAGGCTCCGAGTTTGGTCGCAAACGCCTCAACAGACAGCCGCACCTCCGCCCCGTCGGTCTCATCCCTCAGTTCCTCCTCGAACTCAGGAAGGAAGCTGTTGGCTGTCCTGGGAGCAGCGGCGCCTATCGATCCTGCGCCGAACGTCACCGCCCCAACGTACTTTTGACCTTTTACGCTCAGCAGTTTACTTGCATTGTCGAACGTCGACGGCATCAGGGTTGGTTGGGGGGTACCTTGCAGTCCTGGCGTTGTGGTCAACGTCATGAGCGTTACTCTGCTGTCCGCCGCAAGGACGATTCCTTCCGCCCCTTTGAACACGATCCCTAGAGACATAGCTGGCTGAATTATCACATCTTCATATCAAAATGCACGAAAAATGTGTACGGAACCATTACATGCCGCCTGGGGATGGTCAACAAGCCGATTCTCCCGACTTTTGGCGCGGCCGCTGCGAGACCTGCTTTGTCGTCTTGTTTCATCGCTGACCGGACCCGCCTTCCTCATTCCTGATCGCCGATTCGATCTGTTCCCACAATCGATCCGGCGGTTCCACGATGGGGAACAACTGGCGGGCAGCCTCGGCGATGGTCATCAGGTCGGCGAGCAGGGCGCGGCAAAGCTCGCAACTCCGCAGATGGGGATCGGCGGCGATGTTCTCGCCTGAGCCGATCAACTCCGGCAGTTGGGCCTGGAACGCGGCGCAACTCATACTGTTAGCGTCTTCGGTCATCGCCGAGCCTCCTGCCGGGAATGGATGCGCAAAGCATCGCGCAGCTTCAGCCGCGCCTTGTGCAACTGCGACTTGCTGTTGCCGATGGAGCAATCGAGCATGGCGGCAATCTCGTTATGCTCGTAACCTTCGACGTCATGGAGTACAAAGATGAGGCGATAGCCGGCCGGCAGAGCGTCGATGGCGCGTTCCAGGGCCATGCGGTCGATGGCGCCGGCCAGGGCGAGATCGGCTGCGCCGAAACTGCGTCCGGGACGCTCTTCCGGCGCGGGCTCCATCGCCTCATCCAGTGAAACCAGCGCCAACCCCCTCTTGCGCAGGTGCATCAGCACTACATTGATGGCCAGCCGGTGCAGCCAGGTGGAGAAGGCCGAGTCGCCGCGAAAGCTGGTAATCCTGCGGTGCAATTGAAGAAATACCTCCTGGGTCAGGTCTTCGGCCTCCGCAAGATTGCCCACCATGCGCAGGCATAAAGAGTAGATGCGCCTTTTGTGCAAAGAGTAGAGTTGGGCGAAGGCCTGATGGTCGCCGGCCTGGGCCTGGGCCAGCGCGTCATCCTCAACTTGAGGGGGTGAAGCGGCGCGCGCAAACGGCGGCGAGGGAGAGATGGGAGCCGGAGCGGGCGATTCCGCGGCAGAGACCTGCGGAACCGGACCGGGCGGAGCCGGATCGAAAGGCTGCGTTGGGGAACTCGATTGTGGCATGCGCTTCCTTGAGGCTCACCCTGCAAGCCGCGCGCGGCTGCGCCGGCCTTCTTTCCTCGTTAGTATAAAAGGATAGGGAACAGGGATCACCCCAGATCGCTGACCGGCGGCGAAGGCAGTCCTGTCGAGCGACAGGGCATTGCTCCGCGTATTCTTGGGAGATATGGTCTTGAAGGCAAAGACGGGGGCCACAGCGGCGCCCAGACGATGCCCGCTTCGTCGCTGGGGTCGAGTGCCGGCGTGCGCATGCGGCAAGCGGCTGAGGTACGGCGTTCTCCTCGCCTGCCTTCTTGTCTTCGGAGTTTCCGGCGGAGTCGGCGCGGGGGGCCAGAGTCCCGCCAGCGACCCTGGCGCTTCCGGCGCGACGGGCGATCAGGCGGCCCAGGCGCCTTCTGACCCTCTGACCCAGTGGGAGGGTTTGCCGGTGCGGCGCATCTCCTTCGAGGGGGTTGCCGAGAGCCGTCTTGCGCCGCTGCCGGGCCATCTTGCCCAGGCCGAGGGAGCGCCGCTCAGCCCTGAAGACGTGAAGAAGAGCCTGCGCCAGCTCTTTGCGACCGGCCTTTTCGAAACCATCCAGGCGGAGGGCGAGCGCCGGCAGGACGGCGTGGCCCTCGTCTTCCAGGGGAAGCCGCGCACCTTTATCGGAACGGTCAGCGTGGACGGGGCCAAGGGCGCCGCCATGAATACTCAGCTGGAGCGGGTGAGCCAGCTCCAGGCCGGCGCCCGCTTTACCCCGGCCAAGCTCAGCCAGGCGCTGGAGCAGATGCGCCGCACTCTGGCCGACAACGGCTTCCACGAATCGGCGATTACGCAAACGCTGACGCCTCATCCCGAACAGCAGCTTGTGGACATCGCGTTTCACGTCGTCTCCGGCGAGCAGGCGCGGGTGGGCGCGGTCCAGGTCACGGGCGACTCCGGGATGAGCGCCGACGAATTCCGCCGCCACGCCCACTTGAGACCCGGCGCGCACGTGGACCACGACACCGCCAACCGCGCTCTGACTGGCGTGCTCAAGCATTACCAGGGCGAGGAGCGTCTGGAAGCCGAGATCAAGCTGGAGTCCGAGCAGTACGCCGCGGACGTTAAGAGAACCGGCTTCCAGTTCACCGCCAGCCAAGGCCCCGTCGTGAAAGTGCTCGTCGAGGGTGCCAGCATGGGCGCGGAGCGGGTCAAGCGCGTGATTCCCATCTTCGAGGAGGGGACCGTGGACGACGACCTGCTCAACGAAGGCAATCGCCGGCTGCGGAATTACTACCAGCGCCTGGGTTACTTCGATGTGAAGGTGGACCACGAGGTGCAATCCACCAGCACCGACAAGGTAGTCATCGTCTATAAGGTGCGGCTGGGGCCGCGCCGCCGCGTCGAGCGCGTCTCCGTCGCCGGAAACCGCTACTTCGACTCCGCCACGCTCCAGCAGCTTCTCAGCGTTCATGCCGCCAATGCCATCGACCGCCACGGCGCCTACAGCCAGGCGCTGGTCTCCGCCGACGTAAGCGCCTTGCAGTCCGTCTATCGGAACAACGGCTTCTCCAAGGTGAAGATCACGCCCCAGACCAGCACTCCCGAAACCGTCGCGGCAGACGCCGGCGCCTCAACCCAGAAGAGCGTCACGGCGAACGCTTCGACGCTTGAGCGGCGGACGGCCCCGCTGGCCGTGGTCTACCGCATCGAGGAGGGCGAACAACAGCGCGTAGGCGCGGTGCGGCTGGAGGGAGCCGAAGGCTCGGATACCGGGAGGCTCTCTCTCCTGCTGAATACCAGCGCGGGGCAGTTGCTTTCCCCCCAGAATCTGGCCGGAGATCGCGATGCGCTGCTGAGCGACTATATGAGCCGCGGCTTCCTCATGGTGCAGGTCGATGTTACCCAGAAGGTCGAGCCGGCCGACGCTGCCAGGGTGGACGTGGTCTTCCATATCACCGAGGGGCCGCAAACCTTTGTGCGCAATGTGCTGCTCACCGGGCTGCACTTCACGCGACCGGAAACGGTGGCGCGGGCCATCACGCTGCACCCCGGCGACCCGCTCAACGAAACCGCTCTCATGGAAACGCAGCGCAACTTGTACGAGTTCTCCCTCTTCAACGAGGTCGATACGGCCATCGAGAACCCCACCGGCGGCGAGGCCTACAAGACGGTTCTGCTGCAAGCGGTGGAAGCAAGGCGCTGGGCTTTGACCTACGGCTTCGGATTCGAGGCTCAGACCGGAACCCCGCAGTACAATTGCGGCGGCATCATAGCCAGCGGCGCCACCTGCAATCCCAACGGCAAAACCGGAGTCAGCCCCCGCGTGCTGGCCGACATCACCCGCAACAATCTCTTCGGCAAGGAGCAGTCGGCCTCGTTGCAGGGCACCTATGGGCTGCTAGAGCAGAAGCTCAACTTGCTCTTCCAGATCCCGCACTTCGAAGGCAGCCGGAACTTCGGCCTCGCTTTCTCCGGCGGCTACGCCAACAGCCTGGACGTAACCACCTACGTGGCCTCCAAGCTGGATGGCGGTTTGCGCTGGACCGAGCACTTCAATTCGCCGCGGTCCGCCTTCTCCAAGGCCAACACTTTTGTCTATGAATTCAACTTTCGCCGCGTCAAAGTGGAGGCGGACAGCCTTCAGGTGGCCCCCGGCGAGATAGCCCAGTTGTCCACGGCGGTGCGCGTGGCGGGTCCGGCCCTCACCTGGATTCGCGATACCCGCGACTCGCCCCTCGATGCCCACCGCGGCACCTACACCAGCTTTCAGGAGTTTCTCTCCGATAAGGCCTTCGGCGCCCAGCCGGGGTTCAACCGCCTCGACGTCTCGAACTCCAGCTATTACAGCTTCGACAAGGGCAAGTTCGTCTTCGCCCGCAACACGCGTTACGGCCAGGAGCGGGCCTTCGGCAGCAGCGAAGAAGAACTGATCCCGCTGCCCGAGCGGCTTTACGCCGGCGGAGCCGCCTCGCTGCGCGGCTTCTCTCAGAACGCGGCCGGCCCCCGCGACCCAGAGACCGGCTACCCTGTCGGCGGCGCGGGCGCGCTGCTCAACAGCACCGAGTTGCGCCTGCCGCCAGCCACCCTTCCCTGGCTCGGCGACTCCGTCAGCCTCGTGCTCTTCCACGATATGGGCAACGTCTTCGCCAACGCCTCCGATGCCTGGGCCAGCGCCCTGCGGGTTCGCCAGCCGGAGCGCGAGACCTGCGAAAACCTGAACATCGTCGATCCCAAACATCCAGATAACCCCCCGGCCGGACCCATCACCTCGACCGGCTGGCAGGGCCAGTGCAGCTTCAACTACTTCTCCCACGCGCCGGGAGCGGGCTTGCGCTACCATACACCGGCGGGTCCCATCCGGCTGGATTTCAGCTATAACCTGAATCCTCCCACGTATCCGGTGATTTACAACTACTCGGACTCGAACTGGGTTCCCTCTGACAGCTACGTGGGCCGCGCCGGCCACTTCAACTTCTTCTTCAGCCTGGGACAGACCTTCTGATGCGATTCTGGCCCCCAATCCGGTTCCACAATGCGCCCGGCCGGGGCAGCCTCGTGGCCTGTCTGTTCGCGTGCCTGGCCGTAGCCGGCCCAACTCGCGCTTTGGCGCAGACGCCCCAGCCCGCCGCGTTGGTCGTGCTCGACCGCGTGGTGGCTGTGGTCAACAACCAGGCCATCCTCGCGAGCGACCTGGACGAGGAGATACGGCTCTCGGTTCTCGACTCCGGCCACGCCGGCCTTGGCGTTCTCACCCGCAAGCTGGCGCTCGAGCAGTTGATCGCCCGCGCGCTGATTCAGCAGCAGTTTCGCCAGCAGGACGCGCAGACCGCTGAAGCCACGCAGGCCGAGGTCGATGCCCGCCTGGCGGAGATTCGCAGGCAACTCCCCGCCTGCGTTCACCGGAACTGCGCCTCGGAGGCCGGATGGAAGGCATTCCTGGCCGCAAATGACCTCAAGCCGGAGCGGGTCGAGAGTTATCTGCGCAACCGGATTGGAATTCTGCGCTTCATCGAACAGCGCTTTCGCCAGGACATTCGCATTTCGCAACCGGAAATTGAGGCCTACTACCGCGATACGCTGCTGCCCGAGTACGCCAAGGGCGAACCTGTTCCGCCGCTCGACGAGGTGGCCCCGCGCATCCAGGAGATACTGCTCCAGCGGCAAGTGAACGCGCTCTTCGGCGACTGGCTCGCGAAGCTGCGCGAGGAGGGCGAAGTCGAGGTACTCGATCCGGCGCTCCAAGCCCCCGAATCCCCGGACAGCCCCCAGAACAGCCTTCAGGCCAATCCCAAAGGCGGCACAGGAGACGGAAGCCAATGAGCAAGCAGGAATCCACGCTTCCCGTCCCTCCCGAGCCGCCCGAGCGCCCCAGGCCGGGACGGCTGCGGCGTTTCTTCCTGCGCCGTCTCCCTCTTGCGCTGGCCGTTGCAGCAGTTCTGTTGGCGGGCGCCGTCGTAATCACTTACCTGTGGGCCAGTTCCTCCCTGGTCGAAGGATTTGTTCGCCAGCGCCTGGTGGCCTACCTCGAACGGGCGACCGGCGGGCGCGTCGAGATCGCCTCCTTTCGCTGGCAGTTGCTCGATCTTGAGGCCGATGTCCGCGGATTGGTCATTCACGGCCGCGAAGCCCCCGGCGACGCTCCCTACGCTCAGGTCGAACGCCTGCGCGCGCAAATCAGCATCCTGGGGCTTTTCAGCCCGCACATTCTGCTCCGCGATCTTGAGCTCTCCCGCCCCGCATTCCACCTCATCGTCTATCCCGACGGCTCCACCAACCAGCCCCGCCCTCGCAGGCCCCGCAAACCGGGCAAATCCACGCTCGATACTCTCTTCGACCTCCAGGCCGGCCGCGTTTCAGTCCGGCAGGGGGTTCTCCACTACGAAAACCGGGCCGCCGCCTTCGACTTCCAGAACCGCTTCATCCCGCTCGACTTCGACGCCGGCAATGTCTCCCTGCTCATGGGCTACCTGCCCGCTGGGGCCGGTAACTTCGCGGCGCAGCCGGAGAGCTTCCACATCGAGGCCGAAGCCGCCGATCTGAACCTGTCGCGGGGCACGGCGAAGCCCGTCGAAGGCCGCTTCCAGGCCACGCTGGACCTGACGCGAACGGCGGCCTATCTCCGCTCCCTGCGCATTATCTCCACGGCCCGTGGAGCCAAAGACCACATCCTGGAGGTCTCCGGCGCGCTCGACGACTTTGCCCATCCCCGCTGGCAGGCCAGAGCCTTGGGCGATCTGGATATGAAGCTCCTGGACCCGGTCTTCGGCTATCCGTTTGCCCCGGAAGGCATAACCCATCTTGACCTGACGGGCGCGGGAGAAGAGGGCGAATTCCGCGCCGACGGAAGCGTTCACGTCGAGGGAGGCTCCTACATTGGAACCGGCGTGGTCGCCACCGGCATCCGCCTGGATGCAAAAGTTCACGCCGATCCAAAACAGTTGCTCATCACGTCGATCGTCGCCCGTCTCCGCCAGGGCGGGCAAATCGAGGGCGAGGTTGCGCTTACCCCCTGGCTACCCACTGTCCCCGGAGAGGCAACCATCCGGCAGGCAAGCGCCAGCGCCGGCAAGACCCACGGCGCCGCAAAGCAAGCCCCACTGCCCCCGGCAGCCACGCTTCATCCCGCCCCCATCCAAATCCCGGTCAACGGCAAGGTGACGGCCCGCTTCAAAGACGTTTCGCTCGACACGCTTCTCGATATGGTGGGCCAGCCGCCCTTTCAGCGCCTGGGCCTGGATACCCGCATCGACGGTCCGGCCACCGCCAACTGGTCCGATGGCGACACGCAGACCGTTGCCGTCAGCGCCACACTCAGCCTCGACCCGCCCGAACAGCCCGCGCCCGGTGAAGTCGCAGCCAGCGGCTCGGTCGACGCCACCTATACCCAGCGCGACGGCGCCGTCGATCTGCGCAGGCTTGAATTGCACACCCCCGCCAGCGAGTTGGAGGCCCACGGCCATCTGGGCGCTTACCCGCTCACCAGCCCCTCCAGCCTGACCGTCGACTTCCATTCCCGCAACTTGGGTGAGTTCGATGCCACGCTCCGCGACCTGGGCTTGAAGCGCGATGGGAGAGCAGGCGCCGCCGCGCTCCCCGTCGCTCTCGCCGGTCAGGGCGACTTTCATGGATCGTGGACCGGCTCGCTCGTCGATCCGCGCCTGGCGGGAAACTTGAAAGCCACGCAACTGGGCATCGAGATGCCGCCCACGACTGGCGGCAAGACCAGTCAGGCGGGCACGCAGCAACCCGGCACGCCCCAATTCGTCCGCTTCGATTCCGTCGAGGCCAGCGGCAGCTACACGGCGGAGCGCATCGTCATTGAGCACGGCCTCCTGCGCCGCGGAAATGCCGCCATCACCCTGGACGGAACGCTGGACGCAACCCCCGCCCGGCAGCCGGCCTTCGACGCCAGCTCCATGCTGCGCCTGCGCCTGCGCGCCGCCAAGGTTGACCTCCACGATTTGCTCACCCTCGCCGGCCAGAGTCTGCCGCTCGCGGGCGCGCTCGATGCCCAGCTCCAGGTCGGCGGGCCGGTTCGCGCCCCTGGCGCTTCGGGATGGGTCGAGCTGGACGGCGGTAGCGTCTACGGCGAGCCGGTTACGCGCGTCCGCGCCCAGGGAACCTTGAGCAACGATCTGCTCAAGCTGGCCTCGCTGGCCGTCAGCGCGCCCGCCGGCAACCTCTCCGCCACGGGCAGCTATGACCTCAAATCCCGCCGCTTTCAGGTGGACGCCAAGGGCGCGGGCATCGACGTGGCCAAGATCGAGGCTCTGCGCCGCCAGGGGCTCGCCGTTACCGGCAAGCTGGGCTTCTCCGTCCTCGGCTCGGGCACGCTCGACGACCCCAGCCTGGAGGCCCACGCCACCCTCAGCCCACTGGCCCTGGCCGGAGAGCCGCTCGGCGGCCTGGAGTTTGCGGCCCACACGGCCAGCCGCACCGTCACTTACAACGCAACCACCCGGCTGGAGGGCGCTGAAGTGAACCTCCACGGCCAGACCGCGCTCAACGGCGACAACGCCACAGAGGCCGAACTCGTCTTCTCCCACTTCAACATCGACGCCCTGCTCAAGATGGCTCACGTCCAGGCCCTCACCGGCCATTCCGCGCTGGCCGGCACCGTCACCCTCGAGGGCCCCTTGGCGCGCCCCGACCAGCTTCGCGGAGAAGCCCGCCTCGACGATTTGGCGGTGACCGTTGCCGGCGTCCATCTTGCCAGCCTGGGTGGCGTCCACGCCACCTTGGCCGATGCTCGCATCCATCTCGATCCCCTGCGCGTCACCGGCGAGGAGACCGACCTGCGCGCCCAGGGCAGCCTGGACCTGAAGGGCTCGCGCCAACTGGACTTTGCCGCCAGCGGCTCCATCAATCTCAAGCTGGCCGAGACCCTCGATCCCGACCTGACCGCCAGCGGAACCACCACCTTCCAGGTCGAGGCGCATGGCCCGCTGGCGAATCCCGGATGGCAGGGCCGCGTCGAATTCCAGAACGGCTCCCTCTCTCTCGAAGACATTCCCAACGGCCTGAGCCAGTTGCACGGAACGCTCGAATTTAATCGCAACCGCCTCGAAGTCAAGTCGCTCACCGCCATGAGCGGCGGCGGCCTGCTCAGCGTGGCCGGTTTCCTGGCCTACGAGCGCGGCCTCTACGCCGACCTTTCGGTCACCGGCAAGGGCATCCGCATCCGCTATCCCCCCGGCGTCAGCTCCCTGGCCGACGCCACCCTGCGCCTGCAAGGCTCGCAGAACAACCTGCTGCTCGCCGGCGACGTGCTCATTACCCGCTTCTCGGTCAGTCCCGACCTGGACTTTGCCGCCCTGGCCGCGCAGGCCGACGCCGTCCAGGCCATCGCGCCGCCGGACGCGCCCTCTAACCACATCCACCTCGACGTGCATGTGGTCTCCTCGCCGCAGTTGAACTTCCAGAACGCCTACGCCAAGCTGGCCGGCAACGTGGACCTGCGCCTGCGCGGCACCGTCGCCTCGCCCTCGCTGCTGGGCCGCGTCTCCATCACCGAGGGCAACGCCCTCATCGCCGGAACCCGCTACGAACTCCAGCGCGGCGACATCTTCTTCTCCAACCCGGTCCGTATTGAGCCCTCCATCGACCTCGGCGCCACCGCCCGCGTTGAGGACTACGATATTACCCTCGGCCTGCACGGGACGCTCCGCAATCCGGCCATCACTTGGCGCAGCGATCCTCCCCTGCCCGAGGCCGACGTCGTCGCCCTGCTCGCCCTGGGCCGCACTGAGAACCAGCAGCGCCTCTACACCCAGCAGCAGGAGCAGGCCCTCTCCAATCCCACCACCGACGCCCTGCTCGGCGGAGCACTCAACGCCACCGTCAGCAGCCGCGTGCAAAAGCTCTTCGGCGTCGGCAGCGTCAAACTTGACCCCAACTACCTCGGCGCTCTCGGCAACTCCACCTCCCGCATCATCGTCGAGGAGCAGTTGAGCCGCTACGTCACCCTCACCTACGCCACCAACGTCAACACCACCAGCCAGCAGTTGATCCAGGCCGAAGTCGCCATCAACCGCCACGTTTCCCTGCTCGTGGCCCGCGACGAGTCCGGCGTCTTCTCCATGGTCCTCAAAGCCACCCGCCGCTACCGCTGAAAACCGCGTAACCGCTCCCAGGGAACCGCAGTCTAACGGTCGAACTGCAAGCCGCCGGGCGACAGGCTGTTGTAGAATTCCGGGTGGAGAAGGCGGCAATCGACGCAAACAGTCCAGACTGCCGCGCGGACTTGGCGTTCAAAGCACGAAACGGAGTGAGAATATGACCTGGACGATGCGCACTACGCGAGCCGCGCTGCTGGCGGCAACGCTCGCTGGAACCCTCCCGAGCCTTGCCCGGATCTCCCCGGCAGCGGCCCATGCGTCCGCAGCGGCCCCCGCGGCCCAAGCCGACGCGTCGTCGGGCAGCGATGCCGAGGTCCGGCTGAAGCTGAACAAGAAACAGTTCCGCAACGTGAAGGTGAGCGTGGAGCAGAGCACTGCCATCCTGACCGGGACGGTGGACATCTTCGCCTACAAGGCCGATGCCGAGAAGCGCGCCGGCAAGGTCAAGGGCATCGCCGTGGTTCGCAACCAGATCGAGGTCGCCGGTCCCAGCGTTCCCGACGACCTGCTGCGCGCCCAGATCCTCGAGAAGCTCTCCGCCGACCGCCCAGGCTACACCAACAACTCCAAATCCATCACCGTCAGCGTAAAGAACGGCGTCGTCACCCTCGCCGGTTCCGTCGGCACCGAGGTGGACCGGGACATGGCGCTGGGCATGGTCTCCAACTGCCCCGGCGTCAAGGACATGGTGAACAGGATCGCCGTCGCCTCACCGGGCGCGATACACAATCTGACCATCTCCGGGCAGCTGAGCAACCAGTGATCCCTTCGCAGTAACTCGTCGTCACTCCACACCTGGGTCTCTGGCCGCTTGTAGTTGTACCAACGTGGGTGCCCCATCCTTTCGTCCGCCGCGGCGGACGAAAGGGTGGGAAAGCACGAACCCCAAGACACGACCTCGCACGGTCAGAGACCTAGCCCGCGTTTCTCACAAGGCGCGTCAACGAATTTGTAGCGCCGGCCTCCTGGCCGGCTGTAGCGTGGGTCTCCCGACCCACGCCGGACACCGTTTGCTCCGTCAAAGTGTGTGCAAACGGAGTAAATGAACGAGGCTTTGCTCTGGCGGCGAGGACGCCGCCAGTACAGCCGACCAGGAGGTCGGCGCTACAGAGCGTCGATCTGGCCGTGAGAAATGCAGGCTAGTGTCCCGCCGCCTTCCGGCTGGCAATCCACGCATCGATCCGCTCCGAGAGCACGTCCAGCGGCAGGGCTCCGGAGTCCAGCAACTGGTCGTGAAAGTCGCGCAGGTCGAACTTGTCGCCCAGCGCCGTCTTCGCCCGGTCGCGCAGTTCCAATATCTTGAGCTGGCCGATCTTGTAGGCCAGAGCCTGGCCGGGCCACGCGATATAGCGGTCTACCTCGGCCTGGATACTGGTCTCGTCGATGGCCGAGTGATCGTGGAAGTATTCGACCATCTGCTCGCGGGTCCAGTGCTGCGAGTGGACGCCGGTATCGACCACCAGCCGGATGGCGCGCCAGATGTCGCCCTCCAGCCGGCCATAGTCCGAGTAGGGGTCCTGGTAAAAGCCCACGTCCTTGCCTAGCCGCTCGGAGTAAAGTCCCCAGCCCTCAATGTAAGCCGTGTAGCCCTCATACTTGCGGAAGGTGGGAAGGCCGTCAAGTTCGCGGGCAATGGAAATCTGCAAATGGTGGCCGGGAAGGCCTTCGTGGTAGGCGACGTTTTCCACGCCGTAGAGATTGCGGTCGGCGGCGTTGTAGGTGTCGATGAACAGCCGCCCAGGGCGGCTGCCAACGGGCGCGCCCGGCTCGTAGTAAGCGGGCGCTGAGGTCTTTTCCAGGTAATCCGGAACCGCCACCACCTCAAATGGCGCCTTGGGCAGACGGCCGAAGAGTTGCGGCAGCTTGGCCCGCATCGGCGTCAGATAGCCCCGATAGGCTTCCAGCAGCGCCTCGCGCGAGGCCGGATGCAGCTTGGGATTGGTCTTGAGGCTGGCGCGGAAGGTCGCGAGGTCCGTGAAGCCGAGTTTTTGCGCGATCACCAGCATCTCCGCCTCGTCGCGCTTCACCTCGTCCAGGCCGATCTGATGAATCTGCTCCGCGGTCAGGTCCGTTGTCGTCTGGCGGCGGATGAGGAACTGGTAGTACTTCGCCCCGTCCGGCAGCGCGGAGATGCCGGGCTGCTCGCGGCCGGCGGGAATATAGCTCACCTCAAGGAAGCGCGCAAAGCGCAGGTAAGCCGGCAGCACCTCTTTGCCGATGGCCGCCAGCATCTCGGCCTGGATGCGCTCCCGCTCGGCGGGAGGGATGCCGGCGGGGAGTCTCTTCAACGGCGACGCCAGCGGCGAGTCTTCGGGCTTCTGGCCGGCCAGCGATTTCACCTGTTCGAGCGCCTTCTCCAGCAGGTACTTCGGCGGCACACGATGGTCGTCCATGCCGATCGACATATTGGCGGTCACCTGGTCGAAGGCCCTGGGAATGGCGTGCAGCCGGGCGATCCAGTCGTCGTAGTCCTTGACGGTGGTAAAGCTGAGCTGGGCCGCCAGCTGCGGGTAGGTGGTGTGGATGCCGCCCATCTGGTTCAGGGGCATCTCCCAACTCTTGAACTCCGCGGCCTCCTCGTCCTCGGCAAACTTGCGCAGCAGCAGTTCCCGGCTGATCGTCTCCTGGTCCGTCAATCCTGCCGGGTCGATCTCCGCCAGCCGCATGAGGAAGTTCTCCTCGCGGGCCAGCTCGTCGTTCACGGCCTTCACCGAGTAGTCGGAGATCTGGTCGTTGTAGCGCTTATCGCCCAGCGTCGAGGCGAACTCCGGGGAATGCTTGAGGTTGTCTTCCCAGTAGTCCTGGAAGATGGCGTTGAGGGCCTTGCGGTTAGCCTCAACTTGAGCTGCGGGAGCCGGGGGCGGGGCAGGCGCCTGCGCGCGCGGGATCGGTGCAGCGGCAAACGGCAGCAATGCGACGGCGGCCAGAGCAAGGAGACGGAGTCTGCTCAACGAAGGAAACCTCGGAGTGAATTGAAGGGGTGGAATCGCCTTCCCGTCGAGTGTAGAACACGGGGCCCGGCGCACGCGGTGAATCACCTCGGCGGCACTTGCTCCAGCAGCGTCTCATCGTTATTGCGCGCATCGCCCACGCGGCCGCTTACCGGCCAAGCCAGCATTCTTTCCGCAGGAAAAGGCCGGAGCAGGTCCATGGGCGGCCTCGCCGGGTCGCCGGGCGCGAGCCAGCGCGAGTAGTCGCAAGGCTCCAGAATCGCCGGCATCCGGTTGTGGATAGGCCTCATCAGCTCATTGGGGCCGGTGGTCAGGATGGTGAAGGTCTCCAGCGCCGCGCCTTCCCTGGGCTGCCAGCGCTCCCAAAGGCCGGCCAGCGCGCAAGGCTCCCCGCTCCTGAGAGCAATCGCATAGGGCTGCTTGGTCTTGGCGTCCAGCCGCTGCCACTCGTAGAAGGCATCGGCGGGCACCAGGCAGCGGCGTCTCTTCACCGCCTCCCGGAAGGCTGGCTTTGCGGCTGCCTCCTCCGCGCGGGCGTTGATGGTGCTGTAGCCCATGGCAGCGTCCTTGGCCCAGAAAGGCACCAGCCCCCAGCGCATCAGGGCGAACTCCCGGCTCCCAGGGTCGCGGTCCGGCCCCTCCGGCTTCAGCCTGACCACCGGCTGCACGCTCTGCGGCGCCACGTTGTAGCTGGGCGCAAACCACGGCATGTCCTCAAGCTCGACGCCAAACCAGTCGGCGAGAACCTCCTGCGTTGATCGACGCGCGAAACGGCCGCACATATTCTTGAGAATAGTCCGTTCTGGGCGAAGGCAGGCAACCGCCAGGCCTTCGGGCAGTGGGTCAGTCAGAGATTACAGCAAGGTGTGAACGGCCATCGGCTATCGAATTGCAATAAGCAGCCCCACGGTGACACTGACTGATTGCTCGTGTTCACTCCCGAAGTTGTATCCATAGCTCGGCTCCAAATACCAGCCGAACCTTCGCTTCTTCCAGGGCCAATACATGAAATCGAGAGCGGCCTCCGCCCCAATTGAATTCGTGCTATTGCCGCTATGAATCGTATGTGCCCACTCCGGGCCGGCGCCGGCCATAACTTCCATGGTCTTGGATAACGTATAGGGTTTCTTGAAGAGAAGATCGGTATCCCATTCCGTCTGACCACGACTGAAAAAAGGCGTTACCCCCGCTTCGATTTCCAGCAACTCTTTGATGGGCGTTACTTCGACAGCGACATTGGGGCCATAACTGGGAGTGCCGTGGGTCAGCGCCCACTCTCCGGCGCCGCCGATCTCAACAATAGCCTTTGGCTCCCTTTCTTCGACCTGGCCAAAGACCCTCCCTGTGAACAGCAGAATCGCCAGCAAGGCCACGTTTGCAGCTCTCATCAACCCATCGCTCCCAATCTAGCGTGCGCAAGATGGTCCTACGCGCATTTTATGCGGCAATCCTCTGTGCGTCCAAGACCGACTTCGTCTCCATAACCTTGACCAGACACTCAATCGTCCAGACGATCGGCGCAAGTCCCGTGAATTCAAGTTGAACCAATACCGGCCCTCGCGCGCGCCTCACCCCGTACAATGGAGCCTGGGAGCATGATGAATGGCACACACGGTATTCTGCGTTCGCAACAAGAGGGAGATGGAGGGTTTGGACGAGCCGCCCTTCGACTCGGAGTTCGGTGAAAAGATCTTCAAGAACGTCTCAAAGGCGGCTTGGGGCGAGTGGGGCGAGCGGCAGAAGATGCTCCTGAACGAGTACCGCCTCCAGCCCTGGACCCCGCAGGCCCAGCAGTTCCTCGTCGCGCAGATGGAGCAGTTCTTCTTCGCCGAGGGCTCCGCTCTGCCCTCGGACTTCGTCCCGCCGGAGCATTGACCGCAGTTGCTAGGCCTCTGACCGCTGGTTCTTCTACCATCTCCGTGCCCCATCCTTGCGGTGTCTTTGTTTCTTGCCGCAAGGGTGGAATACCGCGGCACTCAATCGCCACGCACGAAATCACGGGGTCAGAGTCGCTAGTTCCCGCTATAGGCTTTGCGCAGATACCTTCTCGCCGTGTCGGCGCGGGAGGTATTGGGGCCATTGTCGATGGTAGCCTGGTAGTCCTTGACGGCCTGCTGCCGCTCGCCGTTCAGATCGCGGCACTCGCCGGCCGCCAGCAGCGAGCGGATCTTCAGCTCCGGCCCCACGTTCGGGGTCCCGGCGGCCTGCTCATAGCTCTCGGCCGCCTCACCGTAGTGGCGCTGTCCGCGCAGGGCATCGCCCAGGCCAAAGTAGGTCAGTTCCATGCGCGCGGAGTAGTAGTACCCGGGCTTGGCGTTGGCCGCAAGAATCTCGCGGTACGCCGCCACCGCGATCATGCCCTCGCCCGCATCCTTGCGCAGGTTGGCCTCCTCCAAACTGAAAAGGTAGTCGCGCGGATACTCGCTCTTCAGGCCGCGCACCACCTCAATGGCCTCCTTGTATCTCGCCTCGCGCCGCAAAAACAGCGCGATCGTGGTCCGCGCCTCCACGCTGGTCACCGCCCCGCGATTGCCGTCGTCGGTCAGCATCTCTAGCCCCCTGGTCTTCGAGCCCGTGATGCCCGCAAACCCGATCAGCAGCTTGAAGGGTAGCGGCAGCGCTCCCACCACGTATTCATAGACCCCCACCACCAGCTTGGCGTCGATGTAATCCGGGTCCAGTTCCAGCACCCGCACATGGTCGTTCTTGGCCTGCAATGCCAGCCGGAACCCGCTGGCGTAGCCCCGCTGCACCATGGCAATGTAAGTGCACTTGAGCGCCCGCGCCCAGCCTCGCGCATACAGCGCATCCACGTCGTTCGCATTCCTTCCCAGCCGCCAGTCGGCCTCGTGGATGGCTTCGTCGGCCAGCGCCATAATGCGGTCCCGCGTCTTGGGGTCCTCCTCGGTGGCGTGCCGGCCGGTCAGAAAGCCGTCGTTGGCGTAAAACGTCGTGTCCAGCAGGTCCTGCCGGTACAGCTCCTGGAAGAGCACCGCATCCAGTAACAGGGCGGTTCCCTGCGGATCGCCCGGATGCGCCGCGTGGAAGCGCTCGAAGCGCTCGATCGCGCCCGGATAATCCAGGTTGTAGAAGTGATCGAAGGCCTCGCGGACCAGGGGGTCGCGGTTCAGCGGATTGGTATGCACCTCGGAAGCCCAGCCCAGGCTCGCCGCGGCGAGCAGCAAAACGCCCCATGCCGATCCGCGCATCGAAAACCATCCCCTTTTCAACTTTGATTCTCCTTCTTGCTAACCCAAAAAATGAAACTCCCGTCCCATTGACGTTAACTCACAATGGAAGGCCCTCCAAATTGGCTTGCCTTCTTGTTTCGATCCTCGCGCCGCTCCCGGTGCGGCGATCGGCCCCAGATCTGCTTCCGCTTGAAGGATTGGTGAAATGGTACGCAAAGAGATGCTTCGCCTGTTGCTCAACCAGGCTCAGTTTAACGGATTCGAGTTCCGCCGCTGGTTCCAGGTGCAAGTTCATCCGCTCTGGCCCGGCGCCGAGCAGGCTTTGACGCTGCTCTCCACCGAGGGCCGCCATTACACGTTGCTCTTCAGCCACGAATTCGCCCGCTGCTTCTGGCGTTCCGGCGCACGCATGAGCTTCATGGTTCCCTCCGTCACTTATCCCAGAATCACCGCCCAGGGTGACGTAATGCAGGTGACCCGCAAGCCCTATACCCGGCGCACCATCAAGGCCGATGTCTGGAGGTATCACCTGCGCCAGATGGCCGCCGCGGACGATCCCATCGACTACGTCTGCCGCTTCTTGCCCGCGCAGGACCAGACCATGCTCCGCGACTCCCAAACAGCATCCATGGCCGCCCAGGCCTGACGCTTTCCGCAGTCGCATGAACGGCTCCGGCTCTGCCCGTGCCCTACCTTTTTGTCATCCTGAGCGACCGGACCCTGAGCAAAGCGAAGGGGAAGGGAGTCGAAGGACCTGTGGTTCCCCCACCCAATTCATGCGACGAACCTCCGCATGGGTGCCCCACCCTCGCCGCGTTCTTGTTTTTTGCGGCTAGGGTGGGATTGCGCGATGCGAGCATCACAGAAACCCTGACAATGCTTTACGATGCATCTATGCCCATCCCCGACCGGCTGAATCCCACCTTCGTCACCGCCCGCCCCGCCGCGCCCCCCCGCCCTGACCCGCGCGAAGAGGCGCGCCGCCGCCTCATCGTCGCCCTCGACCTGCCCAGCGCGGCCTCTGCCGCCCGCCTCGTCGCCCAGCTCGAAGGCAACTGTCAATGGTTAAAGGTGGGGCTGGAGCTGTTTGTCGCCGCCGGTCCCGCCGTCCTCGAGCCCCTTGTCAGGCGCGGCCACTCCGTCTTCCTCGATCTCAAGTTCCACGACATTCCCAACACCGTAGCCGCCGCCGTCCGCTCCGCCGCCGCGCTGGGCGTGCGCATGATCACCGTCCACGCCGCCGGTGGCCCCGCCATGCTGGCCGCCGCCAAAGCCGCGCTCGACGGCCTCGCCGCCCCCCCCGAACTCCTCGCCGTCACCGTGCTCACCAGCATGGACCCGGTCCAGATGAACGCCGTCGGCGTCGACCTCTCCCCGGCGGCACAGACGGAACTGCTGGCCCGCATGGGTCTGGCCGCCGGCCTGCGCGGCTTCGTCTGTTCGCCCCGCGAGGCCGCTTCCCTGCGCGCCCTCGCCGGTCCCGAAAGCGTTCTCGTGGTTCCCGGCATCCGCCCCGCCGGCGCCGAGACAGGCGACCAGAAGCGCATCGCCACTCCCGCCGAAGCCCTCCGCCAGGGCGCCAGCTACCTGGTCGTCGGCCGCCCCATCACCCAGGCTCCCGACCCCGCCGAAGCCGCCGATGCCATCCTCAACGAAATGGCCGAAGCGCTTCGAGCAACCTGTGAATGAGTCCTGTTTTGAAAGGGCACGACTTCAGTCGCGCCGATGACGCACGCAATGTCATCGGGGCCTTAGCCCCTGCGGGCAAGACACTCTGCCCAAGTCTGCAAGTTCTCCGACCCCGTGCGGGATGCTGAATTCGAACCTCCGCCCAAACCTCGCAGCAACAAGTTTCCCCATTCCGTGTTCTAATTCTCGTATCCAAAAAGGCCGGGGCAGCCTAGGTGGTCTCGGGCTTCTGCGTCCGTAACAAGGGAGAATTCACATGTCTTTCCAATCAAGATTGCGCAACCTCTTTCTTACCGGCTCGATCGCTGTATCCATGCTCATCCTGTTCGCCGCGCCCGCTTACGCCGGCGTCTTTGTCTCCGTCGGCATTGCTCCGCCCCCGCTGCCCGTTTATGAGCAGCCGCCGCTGCCCGCCCCCGGCTTTATCTGGACCCCCGGCTACTGGGCCTACGGGGACGCGGGCTACTATTGGGTTCCCGGTGTTTGGGTGCACCCTCCCAGCGTCGGCCTTCTCTGGACCCCCGGCTACTGGGGCTTTGAGGGCGGCGTTTACGGATGGCATGGCGGCTATTGGGGGCCCCATGTCGGCTTCTACGGCGGGGTCAACTACGGCTTCGGCTATGGCGGCGTCGGCTTCTTCGGGGGCGAGTGGCGCGGCGGCGTATTTGCTTACAACCGCGCCGTGGCCAACTTCGGCGGCGTGCACGTAACCAACGTCTACGAGGATCGCACCGTCATCGAACGCAACACCATTGTCAACGAGGGCCACACCAGCTTCAACGGCGGCGCGGGCATCCAGGCCCATGCTTCGCCCGCGGAGATGCAGGCGGCCAGCGAGCACCACTTCGAGCCCACCGCCCGCCAGGCCCAGCATGAGAGTTTTGCCGCCCAGGACCGTTCCCAGTTGGCCTCGGTCAACCATGGCAACCCGGGAACCCCGGCCTCCTCCAACATCAACGCGTACCATCAGGTCGCCCAGCAGCACGCTCAGTCCCAGCCCATCTCGGCCGCCGACCGTTCCGTGGGCCGCAACTACAACCCCAACACTCGCGAGGCCAACCAGGACCAGCGCATCGCCAACGGCCTGCGCAGCGGCCAGATGACCTCTGGCGAAGCCGCCCGCGCTGAGCGCACCCAGTCCCGCATCGACCAGCAGGTGCACAACGATCGCGCCGCCAACGGCGGTCATCTCACCGGCCAGGAGCGCCAGCAGATCAACAACGAGCAGAA
Organism: Occallatibacter sp.; assembly: GCA_050014655.1. Classification (GTDB taxonomy): domain Bacteria; phylum Acidobacteriota; class Terriglobia; order Terriglobales; family Acidobacteriaceae; genus Telmatobacter. The sequence continues at coordinate 23,459 of JBEKCX010000004.1, forward strand.
CGCCGCCAGCCGCCAGATTTACAACGAGAAGCATAACGGCAACACCGTCAAGCCCAACGCGGTCGACAACCGCGAAGCCAACCAGCAGCAGCGTACCGCCAACGGCCTGCGCAGCGGCCAGATGACCTCCGGCGAGGCGGCCCGCACCAACCAGACCCAGGCCGGCATCGCCCAGCAAGTCCACAACGACCGCACCGCCAACGGTGGCGCGCTCAACGCCCAGCAGAAGCAGCAGGTCAACAAGGAGCAGAACAAGAGTTCCAAGCAGATCTACAACGAGAAGCACAACAGCACGACCGCCAAGCCGGCCGCCAAGGGCAAGGCAAAATAGACCAAAGCCGAAGGCCCCGCCCTTGCTCCGCCGATAAAGAAGCGCCCCATCCCTCGCAAAGTATGCGAAGGATGGGGCGCTCCCGCTTTAGCGGCTAAGAGAGGGTGGGCCGCCCGCGCGAATTATGTATACTCGACGCCATTGAGGTGAACCCATGAACCCATCCAAGATTGTGCGCACGTTGGCCCTGCTGATCTTCGCCCCGATCGCTCTTGGTCAGATGACTGCCTCGGGGCAAGCGCCGTCCGCCGGCAAGCCAGTCATTACGGGGGTCTGGCGCGGCGAGAAGGATAACCTCCCAATTGTCACCATCGTGGTTTCAGACGAAGGCAGCAGTTTGTCGGGCGCGGTACTCTTCTATATGCTGCGCCGAAACACCGTCAACGAACCGTTTACGGCTTCGCCGGGAATTCCCGAACCCATGCTCAACCCCACTTTCGATGGCAAGACTCTTCAGTTTCTAGTTAGCCACCGGCGCGCCCATCCTCCCGGAAGCCTGACGGATCCCCCCATCCGCTTCCGTCTGACGCTCACCGGCCCCGACAAGGCGGAGTTCGCGATCGACAGTGAGAAACAAAGTCCTGCGCTCCAGATGGTCCGGACCGAATACTGAGCGCGCCGTTGCTTCACTGACCCGCGGCGAACGGAAAGGGTGGGATACCGCGATCCTCAACCAGCCGTCTTGGTTTCTCAGACCGTCGCTGTAGAACTCCCTTGCAGTGGGAGAAGTCGGGACGGTGGGGACCGAATCAGTGCGGACAGCGTGAAAGCGAGAAGCGCAGAGGGGAGGGGGGCTGCGCATCCCTCCCTTCGCAAAGCACGCGAAGGACGGGGCGCCCGCGAATTAGCGGTTGGGAAAGGGCGGGCCGCTCGCCTATTGACTCTAGCGATGCCATGATCGGCATCCGCTAAATGCCGCAAACTGACCCAGAACGGCACCATTCGCCAGGGCCGACGCATATCAAACTCCCAGTAATTTCAGCAGGTAGGGGTGGTTCCATGCGGCTTTGAGGCGTTTTCCCTTGATGCTGCGTTTGAAGGTTGTTTCCTGTTTGAGCAGGTTCA
>JBEKCX010000005.1:0-24165 GCA_050014655.1 Occallatibacter sp.
TGACGTTGGCTCCTTCCTCCGGGCAATGGCTTAAAACACACACCGCCAATCTACCCGCCAGACCGAGCCAACGTCGTCATGAAATCAAGCGAAGCGTAGCGGAGTCGAAGGACCTGCGGTTCCACCGTCGGAATGATGTTGGGTGCCCCAGGTCCCTCGTCCGCCGCGGCGGAGGGACCTGTGAAAGCACGAAATCATCAGGACGCGGTACTAACCCAGCCCCGGCATCTTCAGGTCGCCCAGCATCCCTTGTACGCTCGATTGCAGGGCTTCTTCGGCTTTGCGGCCGGCTTCGTTGACGGCAGCCATCACCAGGTCTTCCAGCATCTCCACATCCGGCTGGCCGCCGCTCAGGCCGACCACCGCCGAGGGGTCGATGCGCAGCTTGAGGAGCTGCTTTTTGCCGTTCATGGTCACGGTCACGGCGCCGCCGCCGCTGTTGGCCTCCACCACCGTCTCGGCCAGCTTGCGCTGCATCTGCTCCTGCAACTGGTTCGCCTGGGCAAGCATTTCGGGGATCTTGAGGGGGTTAATCATGGTCTCACTTCCTGGTTGGAGCTTGGGGTTACCTCTGGCGCAGATCGAGCACGCTGCGCACCTCCGCCTCGAATATCTCCCGCGCCCGCTGCACCAGCGGATTGGCGAGCGCAGCCTCCTGAATGCTGCCGGACGGCGGAGACGTCGCCGTCGCGGCCGCTGTTCCCGCCGCCTGCGTCGCGCCTTCCGCGGGAACGGCCACAAAGCGGGCGTGCGCGCCCAGCCGTTGCAACTCCAGCCGAACAATCTTCTCCGCTGCGCCATTCACCGTCAAGGCCAGCATCTTCTTGCCCACTCCGGGCACTTCAATGCGCAGGCTGCCGCCATCGAGCGTCCATGCGCCCGTGCCCAGCAGTTGGGCGGCGGATTTGTGCCCGGCATCCACCAGCGCGCAGCCGATGGCGTGCCGCACCGCCTCCATGCTTGGCGCGCCGGACAGAGGCGCGGCGGTTTCAGCAGCTCCTGCCAATGCGCCTTCCGTGAGCGGCTGGCCGGCCAGGCTTGCCGGGGCAGGGAGCTGCGCGCCGGCTTCGACCTCGGCGATAGCGGCAACTCCGGCGCCCTGCTTCAGGGCAGAGGCCGGCTTCGATCCGGGGTTCGAAGGGCCTGAGCCCCAGCTTCCGCCCGCGGGTCCAAAAGGAGAGCTGGTCGGAGCGGCCGGCGAAGCGCCAGGGACCGGGCGTGCCGAGGCTGGCCTGGGAGCGCCCGCCGCGGCGGCTCCGCGGGCGCTTGCCGAACTGCCTCCCACGCCCGCCGCCACGCCGCTCAACAGCTCTTCCAAAGGCAGCAACCGCTGCGCATGGATCAACTTCAGCAGGCCCAGTTCCAGGTGGAAGCGCTGCTCCTGGCGGTAGTTCAGATCGTCGAAGGTGCGCAGCACGACCTGCAGGTTGCGGGTCAGCTCCTCCTCGGTAAACAGCAGCGCGGTGCGCGTGGCGCGGGCGCGTTCATCGCCGGAGATCTGGAGCAGCTCGGTCCGCTCGCCGCCCAGCTTGGCCATGAGCGCATTGCGCAGGTAGCGAACCATCTGGCGGGCAAGCGATGAAGGGCTGTGGCCGGCATTCACCAGCAGGTTCAACTGCTCCATCAGCTCCGCGCTCTGCCCGGCGGCAACCGCCTCCAGCAGGCGCTCGAAGACGGCGTTGGGCACCGCGCCCATCAGTTCGCGAATCTGCGCGGCGGAGAGCACCGGCCGGCCGGCCTCGACGGGCGCCGAAGCGATAGCCTGGTCCATGATGGAGAGCGCGTCGCGCATGGAGCCGTCGCCGGCCTCGGCCAGCAGCGCCAGCGCGTTGTCCTCGGCCTCCACCTGCTCCGCCCCGGCTATCATTCGCAGCTGGGCCAGAATGTCGTCGAACTTGACGGCGTGAAAGCTGAAGTGCTGGCAGCGCGAGCGGATGGTCTGGGGAATGTTCTCGGGCTCGGTGGTGGCCATCATGAAGATGACGTGCGCTGGAGGTTCTTCCAGGGTCTTCAACAAGGCATTGAAGGCCGCCTCGGTAATCTGGTGGGCTTCGTCGAGGATATAAATCTTGTAGCGGTCGCGGGCCGGGGCGTAGCGGGCGGCGTCGCGCAGCTCGCGAATCTCGTCGATGCCGCGATTGGTGGCGGCGTCGATCTCGATCACATCCACGGCGTTGCCCCGGCGAATCTCGATGCACGAGTCGCATTCGCCGCAGGGCTCCGGCGTGGGCCGCGCCTCGCTGCCCACTTCGGTCCGGCAGTTCAGCGCCATGGCCACGATGCGCGCAATGGTGGTCTTGCCGATGCCTCTGTGCCCTGAGAAGATGTACCCGTGCGCGATGCGGTTTTGCGCCAGCGCATTCAGCAGCGTGCGCGTAACGTGGTCCTGACCGGCAACGTCGGCAAAGCGCTGCGGACGGTATTTCCTGGCCAGAACCTGATAACCCATGCTGAACCCGCTCCCCCGGCCCGCCCAAGCTCCCCGGCAGCCTCAAGGCGATTGTATCGTTCCGGGCTGGGAAGGCACACCGTGACACCTGGTTGCAAATCCTCCAGGAGTGGTGGGTGCAACTCTCAGATGCTAAGAACAGATATGTTCTCCTGCTTGGCAGCTCGGGCCAGGTCGCGATCCAGCGTACCTAGAGGCAGACTCTCTCGAAGAGCCAGCTCCAGATAAGCTGCATCGTACACACTCAGCAGATGAGAACGGGCCAGGCGTAAGACTCCCCATCCGTTGCCGGGTTCCTCGATCCTAATGTCCAACCGCGCAAGGCTGCGCAAAAAAGCATCCGCATCGGCTGCGGTGATGCGTTTCCGGCGCTCTGCGATGAGCAGAATGTTCCGAATCTCGTACCACCATAGGGAGGGAGCGACTGCCCCATCCGTCTGAGCCTGCGTAAGCAGATTGTCGGCGAGAACACTGGTCTCGTCAGGCAGCGCCCAAGCCGCAGTGATCGAGGCGTCGAGAACGAAAAGCAATCAGAACCTCCGGCCTTCTTCCTTTGCCTGAAGGATTTCCGCCACAGTCATGCCCCTGCTCCGGCGGCCGATAGCGCGTATCTCTGCCGCGGCATAGGCAGATTCCTTGCCGCGCGCATCCTGTTCGGGCACAATTCGCGCAATCGGCCGGCCATGTCGCGTGAGCCGGAAGGTGGCCCCGCGCTCAACCTCATCGAGAAACTGAAGCAGCTTTGCTTTGACCTCGGTAACCGGAATCTCGCGCATTGGCCCTCCAAATGACCACAATATATGGTTAGATTATAGCTCCATTCGTCCTCAAGCGCCACTCGCAGGAGAGGCCTTCACAAACCGCCGCCCGCGAATCTCGTACTCCCCGCTGGCCACGCGGGCGATGGCCTCGCTGTAAGCAATGTGCTCTTCAACCAGAATCCGCCCGGCCAGCGAGTGCGCGTCGTCGCTCTCCAGCACCGGAATCGCCCGCTGCACGACGATCACGCCGTGGTCCAGATGCTCATCCACAAAGTGCACTGTGCAGCCGGCGACCTTCACCCCATACTCGAAGGCCTGTTCCTGCGCCTCCAGCCCCGGAAACGCCGGCAGCAGCGAGGGATGGATATTGAGAACGCGGTTGGGAAACGCGGCCACAAACTCCGGCGATAGCAGGCGCATGTAACCTGCCAGGCAAACCAGGTCCACGCGCTGCTCCCGCAGGCAGGCAATCACATCGGCATCGTGCTCCGCGCGCTTGCGCCCCTTGGAGACAAAAACCGCCGTGGGCAGTCCCAAATCGCGCGCGGCTTGCAGACCGGCGGCCTCGGCGACGTTCGAGATCGCCACCGCGATCTCCACGTCCTTCAGCCGCCCGGCCCGAATCGACTCCGCAATGGCCAGAAAGTTCGATCCGCGCCCTGAGAGCAGAATTCCCAGCCGAAACGGATCGCCGCCCGCGCTCATGTGTACTGCACCCGGCGTTCGCCTTTCACCACGCGCCCAACCACATAGAACTTCTCCTCCGCCCGGTCCAGCAGCGTCTTGGCGCGCGTAAACTTGGCCGCCGGAATGGCCGCAATCAGCCCCACCCCCATATTGAAGGTGCGCATCATCTCTTCCTGCGCAACCTGGCCCAGTTCGCGCAGATGCTCAAAGATCGGCGGCACCGGCCACGACCCCAGCTCCACCTGCGCCCCCACATTCTTGGGCAGGATGCGGGGCAGATTCTCCGTGATCCCGCCGCCGGTGATGTGCGCCATACCGGTAGTCAGCCCGGCCGTCACCAGCTTCTGAATCACGTGCAGATAGCTGCGATGCGTCTTCATCAGCGCCGCGCCCGCCTTCTCCTTGATAGCGGTCACATATTGCGTGGGCTTGTAGCCGCCCACCTCAAACAGCAGCTTCCGCGCCAGCGAGTAGCCGTTGGTATGCAGCCCCGTCGAGGGCAGCCCGATCAGCACGTCGCCGGCCTTGATCCCCGCCCCGGTCACCATCTTCTCCCGTTCCACCGCGCCCACGATAAAGCCCGCCAGGTCGTACTCCCCGTCGGCATAAAACCCCGGCATCTGCGCCGTCTCGCCGCCGATCAGCGCGCAGCCATTGGCCTTGCAGGCATCGGCCAGCCCGGTCACCACGCTCTCGGTCACCACCGGGTCCAGCTTGCCGCTGGCCAGGTAGTCCAGAAAGAACAGCGGCGTGGCCCCCTGCACCGCAATGTCGTTCACGCAGTGGTTCACCAGGTCCGCGCCCACCGTGTGGTGCTGTCCTAGCTCGAAGGCCACCTTCAGCTTGGTGCCCACCCCGTCGGCCGAGCTCACCAGGATCGGGCTCTTCCAGCGCTGCAAGTCCAGCCGGTAGAGCGCGCCAAAGCCGCCAATCCCCCCCAGCACGTTGCGGTTGAAGGTTCTCTGCGCCAGGTACTTGATGCGCTCTTTGGCGCGATCGCCACTGCGGATGTCCACGCCGGCGTCGGCGTAGGTCACGGATTTGGGCTGGAGCTGGGATTCGTCGGGCACGGAGACGGCTTTCTGTTGATAGATTCCCTGGAGCGGCGCGGCGGGCCGAAAGTCGATTTTAACAGGATTTGAAGCGACGTTCGCGGCTTGCTTTTTGCACATGCCGGTCTTGAAAGAGCATTTCTCGCTGCCAGGCAAGGATTCTCCCCCCCGGTAGCCTCTTCCTCGCATGCCTCCCGGAGGGAGGCAGGGAGAATAGCCCAGGGCGAAGCCCTGGGAATGCGTTTCAGGAAGAAGATACAGCCCCGGAGGGGCGGAACGAATCTTGGTATTGGGCGGGAGCCCCGTTCATGCAATTGCCTCGTTGCACATGCCGGTGTCGGGCAAAAGAGTTCTTCATATTGAATGACAAGCCGGCTTGACACCTTGGACCCTATTCGCTATTCTGATTTGGAAAGCCGACTTTACATGACGCCCACCATCTCAAACCGCGTCAAAGAGCTGCGAATCGCCCGCGGATGGACTCAGGAGCAACTGGCGCAGGCCGCCCAGGTCTCCCGCCAGAGCATCAACTCCATCGAGCGCAACCGCTATGTGCCCAGCCTGGTGCTGGCCCTCACCTTCGCCCGCCTCTTCGCTTGTTCCACCGATGCAATCTTCCAGTTGGAGACTGATGAATGAACCATCCCATCCTCAGTAAAGTCCCCTTCCTCGGCCAATTCGTCGATGAGCGCTTCCTGGAGCACCGCCGCCGCTCCAGCAGCCTGGCCGGAATTGTCGGCTGCCTTGTAGCCATCGCACTCTTCGAATACCGCCTGTTCTTTGACAAGATCTTGAGCTGGGACCTCCTTGCCGTCGCCCTCATCATCGTGGTGGTCAAGATGTCCATGTTTCTCTGGTACCGGTTCAACGACTGATCCAATTCGCGAGCCATGAAGGAAGACCTGAAAATGAGCATTCCAATTCATCAACTCGACCCCAAAACCCGTGGCCGGAGGGGCATTGGCAACTTCTCCTTGGCAGTCGGCCTTCTGCTGTGGTTCTTTCGCGCCTACATCCCAGTCAACCAGGGCTGGCTCCAAACGGTGTGCGGCCTGCCGCTCGGCGCATCCATCGCCATCAACCTCTTCGGCTTACGCGCCGCCTGCGGCTCCAGCGCCATCGATCGATGAGCCGGTCGGCCAAGTGGTGCACAGACAAGGCGATTCACCGAAAAACCCTCGAGCCAACAAACCCGTCAACGGACCTCCTCACGTGACGAGCATCATCACATTCCGGAGAAAACCATGAAAGTTACGATGATTGGCCACAGCACCGTCCTGATCGAAGCCGCCGGCAAGAAGATTCTCACCGACCCCTACTTCGGCTCCTGGGGCAATCTTGCCTACAAGAGGATCGCGCCCTCGTTCAAGACACGCGAGCAGATGGAGGCTGTCGATCTGGTCCTGGTCTCCCACAATCATTGGGACCACACGGATTCCCGCTACTTTCGCGCTCTGGCGGCCGATGTCCCGGTGGTTGCTTCCGGCGCGGCGGCATGGATCACGCGCGCCAAGGGAGCGAAGAACGTGGTCGGCCTGAGGAAGTGGGAGCAGCGGCAATTTGGCCCCATTGCTGTAACAGCGGTCCCCGCGCTGCACATGGGCTTGCCGAGCGGAATGGTGATCGAAGCGGAGGGGAAGCACATCTACTTCGCTGGAGACACCTATTTCGGCGCCTTCATGAAGGAGATTGGCGCGAAGTTCAGCCTGGAACTGGCGTTGATTCCCGTTACAACCTTTCGCATCCCCATGACCATGGGCGAAAAAGGCGCTGTGCGAGCCGTCGTGGCGCTCGCGCCCCGGACCGTCATCCCCATTCATCTGGGAATTGTTCCACGCTCTCCGCTGATGCGAACCGGGCAGACTCCGGAGGGTTTCGGCAAGCGTGTGCGCGACGCGGGGTTAAAGACCGAGGTTGTCATTCTGCGCGAGGGCGAGAACTGGACGGGCCAGCGGTGATAGGGTTGTTTACCTCCGAGCCACCGCCTCTAGAGCAGTCCCTCGACGGCCCGCTCGATCTGCATTGCCGTAGCCGGAGCCGCCCTATCCCCCGCATTTCCCGCCGCCAGATCCTGGGCCCCGATGGCCGCGCAGTCGATCGACAGGCAAGCGCCCAGCTCGTTGAAGTTCTTCTCCCAGCGCGGGCGATCGTCCTTGCCCAGCGCCACCAGACCGTAACTGGAGGTGCGCAGAATCTCATACCAGATGTTCTGCGCCTGCCACAGGTTCAGCTCAAAGGGTAACTCGATCACAGTGCGCGCCAATGCCAGCGCCCGCTCCAGCATCTCCAGCGAGCCTGAGGACATTACCAGTTCGATCATCGAGCGCTTCATGCGTTGGTCGGCAATGTAGGAGAGCGTAGCCGCCTCCAGCGGCACCTGGTCTGCCTTGGCCAGCGACAGGAAAGACCGCAGCTGCGCCGGGTCGATGGGCTCGGCCTCCAGCGCTCTGCGCAGTCCCGCGTTGATGGCAAAGCCCGCGGCCAGGGTCAGCGCCATAGGCTTGGGCAGCCCGGCCTGTGAAAGATAGTGCAGTAGGCTGGCATGGTCCTCGTAGATCGTGGTCAGCGAGTTCTCGATGTCCCATAGCGTCGAGTTCAGAATGATCTGCACGATGCGCCGTTGCTCGTCGGTGAACAGCGAGGTCAACGAATAGTCCACGTGGCCATAATGCCCGTCGAGCAGGCGAATCACCTCGGGGAAGTAAGCCCGCTGCACAAGCTCCGCGGCCTCTTTCGAAAAGGCCTCGAACTCGGCCGCGTCGGCTTCGTGGTAAGCCTTCACTGCGGCGGTGATGTTCTGGTCGCCGAAGTGCAGAACCGCAAAAGAAAAAGACTCCTGCTCGGTGGTGACCGCGCTGACAATCTTGGCCCGGCCCAGCGCCAGCCGCCCCCGGCCCGAGGAAAAAACCTCCCAGGAGTTGCGCCACACCCGGTAGCAGTACAAGTCGGTCTCCTCGGCAAAGGAGGAGAACATGGAGCTGATGGCGTAGTGGGCCGCCACCTGCTCCAGGCCCAACTGCCTGGTTCGAACCTGCTCCTTGTAGAGAAGCGCCCCATCGCCGGCGCTGGCCACGTTGGAGCGCGCCTCGGCCATGCGTGCCAAAAAGGCCGGCTCCAGCGCCCTTGCCTCTTCGCCGAACAACTGCCGCGCCAGTTGCAGCACCCGCGCCGCATAGGCAATGATCTGCACCGCCTCAATGCCCGCTATGTCGTCGAAGAACCATCCGCAGCTGGTGTACATAAGCTGCGCGTGGCGCTGCATCTCCATCAGTTCCAGGCCGCGCATCCGCTCCGCCACTGAGAGCGTATGGCTCTGGCGCTCGCTGAAAAATCGCTCCACCGCCTGCGGGCTTTGGTCCACCATCACCTCAATGTAGCCGTCGCGCGCCTCCCACACGTCCTTGTAGAGCTTCGCCCCCTCCTGCTCGGTCAGCGGAATCAGGGCGTCGCGCAGCTCGTCCATGGCCTTGCGCAGCGGCGCCCGCCAAAGCTGATTGAATCCCTTGCCCCCGTTGCAGCCGCAGTTGGAGCGCCAGCGCTCCACGCCATGCACGCAGCTCCAGGAACTGTTTTCGACGATCTCGCACTCGTATTGGGGCGGAAACTGCTCCAGAAAGCTGCCGTAATTGGCCAGCTTCACCGTCTTATCCTCTTCCATCAGGCGCAGCGCGAAGGCCAGCGCCATCTCCCCGTACTTGTGATGGTGGCCGTACGACTCGCCGTCTGTGGCCACGTGCACCAGCTGCCCCTCCGCGCTCTCTTTGAAACCGGCCTTCAGCCGCCCGGCAAAGTCCTCGCCCGAGTTCAGCAGCCCTCCAAACGCGATTTCTCCGGAGATGGCGGCGTTATAAAAGAACACCGCAATCGAAACCCCGGAGTCGAACCGCATCAGGTACGGCCGCGTCGTGTCCACCGAGCCGCCAGGGGTCTCTGTCCAGCCTGCGCCGTCTTCATCCGCCCCGTCCCTCAGCGGCCGGATGTGCCGGCACTGGTGCGGCGCCAGCACCGTGAACCTTATTCCGTGCTGCGCCAGCAGCTCCAGGGATTCGCTGTCCGCCGCCGTCTCCGCCAGCCACATCCCCTCCGGCGGCGCGCCGAAGTGGTGCTCATAGTCGGCGATGCCCCAGCGGATTTGCGTCATCCGGTCCCGCCGGCTCGCCAGCGGCAGAATCATGTGGTTGTATACCTGCGCCATCGACGAGCTGTGGCCGCCAAAGCTCTTGCGGCTGCGCCGCTCGCCCTCCAGAAGCATCCGGTAGGTGCGCGGCGCATTCTCCTTCAGCCAGCTCAGCAGCGTCGGCCCGAAATCATAACTCATGCGCGCGTAGTTGTTCACGATGCGCGCAATAAGGTTCTTGCAGTTGAGGATGCGCGCCGCGCCGTTGGCCGCGTAGCACTCCGCGCAGATGCGTTCGTTCCAGTCGTGGTAAGGCGCGGCTGTCTCCTGCGTCTCCACCGTCTCCAGCCACGGATTCTCCCGTGGCGGCTGATAAAAGTGACCATGAATGCAGACAAATCGATTGCTGGCGCCCATCCGTCTTCCGTTCTTGTCCCGGCATTTCGCAAGGCCCGCGTGGGCATTTCTCAAAGCTCACCGGCTGTGCTTGACTATTGTAGGCTCGAACGTCCCGTGGGCGCAGTGTTCTTGGCCAGATCGCATGCTCGCCACAGGTACCAGCTGGCCACCGAGCGAAACGGCGCCCAGCGTTTTCCCCTTTTGAGCAGCGCCTCGGGCTTGGGCAGGTCATCGGCAGTCAGCGCCCGCGTCTTCGGAATCGTCTGAAAGGTCAGCGCGAACCCCTTGCGCACCCCGTAGTCGGTCGCCGGCAGCACATCCGGCCGCCCCAGCCGGAAGATCAGCAGCATCTCCACCGTCCAGCGCCCGATCCCGCGCACCATGGTCAGCCGCTTAACGATCTCCTCATCCGTCATCTTGCCGATGGCCGCGTGGGTGGGCACCGTCCCGTCCAGCGTGCGCGCCGCCAGGTCGCGCAGCGCTTTGATCTTGTTGCTGGAAACCCCCGCCGCCCGCAGCGCCTCGTCGGGCGCATCCAGCAGCAGTTGCGGCGCGGGATCGCCGCCAAAGTACTCGCGTACCCGCCGATGGATGGCCGCCGCCGCCTTGCCATTCAACTGCTGGTAGAGGATCGACTCGATCAGCGACTCGAAGGGCGATTGCTCCCCATCGAGCCGCAGCGTGAACGCTCCCGCCCGCTCGATCAGCGCGCCCAGCTTGGCGTCATTGGCGCGCAAGTGCGCCAGCGCCGCGCCCGCGTCGAAGGGAAGTTCCGGGCTCTTGCCGTCATGGATCATAGGCGAACAGTGTACCGTGCCGGGAGCGCTGCGCGGCAGCCCTGAGCGAATGCCGCCGGAATGCTGTCCTCCTGCGCCCCGTCCTTGTACCATACTGGTCAGAGACGAACAAGGGAGCGCCAGCGCCATGAAGATGCGGCCGGGTACGCAAACGGGATTTCTGATGTGCGGCAAGGAATGGATCGACGGAGAAGCCCTGGAGGTGCATTCGCCCTGGGACCAGGGTCTGGTGGGCCGGGTCTCCGTGGCCACCCGCGCCGATGCCCGCCAGGCCGTCAACCATGCCGTGGCCAGCCTGCGCCGCACCCGCGCCCTGCCGCGCTGGAAGCGCCGCGAAATCCTTGAAGACGTGGCCGCCGCGCTCATCGAGCAAAAGGAGCGCTTCGCCCAGCTCATCGTAGCCGAGGCCGGCAAGCCCCTCCGCCTGGCTCGCGCCGAGGTCGATCGCGCCGTCCTCACCTTCAAGACCGCCGCCGAAGAGGCCGCGCGCCTGGGCGGCGAGAGCATTCCCCTCGACCTGACCGAGGGCAACGAGGGCCGCTGGGGACTCCTCAATCGTTTTCCCATCGGTCCCATCCTGGCCATCACCCCGTTCAACTTCCCCTTGAACCTGGTCGCCCACAAGGTGGCGCCCGCCATGGCCGCCGGTTGCCCCATCCTCCTCAAGCCCGCCCCGCAAACCCCGTTCACCGCCCTGGCCCTCGGCGAGGTGATTCTCAAGGCCGGCTGGCCCTCTGAGGCCTTGGCCGTTCTCACCCTAAGCGACGCTGAGACCGCGCACCTGGCCGAAAAGGAAGATCGCATCAAGCTGGTCACCTTTACCGGCTCGGCCAAAGTCGGCTGGGAGCTGAAAGCCCGCTCCAGCCGCAAGCGTGTCCTGCTCGAACTAGGCGGCAATGCCGCGCTCATCGTCCACGGCGACTGGCGCGACCTCGACGCGGCTGCCCTCCGCACCGCTCACTCCGCCTTCGCCTACGCCGGCCAGTCCTGCATCAGCGTGCAGCGCGTCTTTGTCGAGCGCGCCATCTTCCAGACATTTCTATGGAAGGTTGTCGAGCACGCCGCCCGCCTGGTCTCCGGCAACCCCGCCGACGAAGCCACCGAAGTCGGTCCCCTCATCCGCCCCGCTGAGGCCGAGCGCGTCGAAGCCTGGGTCAAGGAGGCCGTCGAGGGCGGCGCCAAGCTGGTCGCCGGCGGCGAGCGCCGCGGCTCTGTCGTCACTCCCGTTATCCTTACCGCAACCAGGCCGGGAATGAAGGTGCGCGACGAAGAGGTCTTCGGCCCGGTCGTCGCCATCGAGCCCTACGACGACTTCGAGCAGGCCCTGGCCGACGCCAACCACTGCAAGTACGGCCTCCAGGCCGGCCTCCTCACCCGCGATGCCGGCCGCATCCTCACCGCCTATCGCGAACTCGAAGTCGGCGCACTCATCGTCGGCGACACCCCCTCCTGGCGCCTCGATCCCATGCCCTTCGGCGGCGTCAAAGACTCCGGCCTGGGCCGCGAGGGCCTCCGCTCCACCATCCAGGAGATGACCGAACCGAGAATGCTGGTTATGTCCGGCCTAGGCTAGTTTGCTGTCCCAGATTCTGGTTTCATGAACGCCGTCATCCGGAGCAGCTTGACCCGCCGCGGTGAGTTACGTCCAGAGAGGAACAGGCCGGTAGCCCGACAAATGCCCCGTGCCCCATCCATTCGTCCGCCGCGGCGGACGAATGGGTGGGAAACCTCCAACCTCAACCCACCCCCGTTCATCCTTAGCAGTCCGACCCGCCGTAGCGAGTTGTGCCGTCGATGAACCCGCCAACTCGCTGACTCGCGATCACCGCGAAGCGGTGGCCAACTCGCTGATTTTGTTGACAAACCACCTCATCCAACCTCGTCCCTATCTCAGCATGAGGGTTCTGTTCATGAGGAGGGGGAGTCCGCCGCGGCGACCGGAGTCGAAGGGGACCTGCGGCTGCCTTTCCCGGTTCCATCCTGGTCGAATCGGACCAGGAGGTTCCTCCGCTGCCCGTCGCCCCCGGTCTCCCCGTTCGCTGCAGAGAATAGCATTTCATTGTTGCACAACCGAAATGAGAGGGAAGGCGAAATGAACCGCCGCTTGCCCGAACCGGGAACCGCCCCCCTCTCCAGGAGTCTCTTTTCCGTTCCCGGTTTTCTGGTAAACCTTTGCGGATGAGCAGCTTAGGAATTCCACCTATTGAATGACTGGTTATCAATGGAAGCGGATGTCAGCCCTTTGTAAGCCGGAAGTACCGCTTCACGCGCGCCAAATCCTTGAATATTTGCGTCTTCAGCGCCTCCGCCGAGGGCCATTCCGTCTCCCCGCGCAGCCGTAGCAGAAACTCCAGTTCAACCGGCGTCCGCTCGTCCAGGTCCAGCGGTTCGAAGTTCAGGATGTGCGATTCGACCGCAAACGACGCCGCGCCGAACGTTGGCCGGTTGCCCACGTTGGTGACCGCCTGAAAGCAGCGTCCACCGACAGTCAGCCGCGAAACGTAAACGCCAAAGGCCGGCAGCAACCCGTCATACGCCGCCAAATTCACCGTCGGCACCACCAGCCGCGTCCCGATCCCGCGTCCTCGCGCCGGCGTCGAGCGCACACCGAAAGGCCGTCCCAGCATCCACCGCGCCCGCCGCATGTCGCCCGAGGCAACCAGCGCCCGGATCGCCGAACTCGAAACCTCCAGCCCTTTCACCCGCACCGCCGCATGAACGCGCACTGCAAATCCGAACTCCGCGCCAAACTCCTTGAGTTCCTTGGCTCCGGCCTCGGCGTTATGCCCAAACCGGAAGTTGCCGCCCTCATGCAGGGACGCGACTCCCAAAGCATCCACAAGAATCTCGCCCACAAACCTCCGCGCCGGCAAGCCCGCCAGTGCGGCGTCAAACCGCAGCACGACCACCCCATCGATGCCCGTCGAAGCCAGCAGCCGCAACCGCTCCTCCGCGGGCGTCAGCAGCCGAGGGGCCTGAGCCGGACGAAGGAACTGCTCCGGATGGGGATCGAACGTAACGGCGATGGAACGCAAGCCGCGCTCCCGTGCTTCCTCCGCCACCGCGGAGAGAATCTCCCGGTGGCCCAGATGCACGCCGTCGAAGTTCCCGATCACGGCCGCGGAGGGGCCAAATCCGGCGGGAATCTCCGCAATCGAGCGATAGATGGGAATCCTGTCGGCAGCGGGTTCTCTCATAGGCTCACTGCCAGAGTTAGACCGTCGTGGGCCAGGCTGATTCCCGCGGGCAGCATGAGGTTGGTCGCCTCGTGGCCCAGTTCGTGGGCAATGTGGGTCAGCCAGGTTTGCTTCGCGCCGATCCGCCGCGCCCAGCCCACGGCCTGCTCCACCGTGGCGTGGCTGGGGTGCGGTTTGTGGCGCAGCGCCGAGAGCACCACGTGGTCCAGGCCTTCCAGCAGCGAGAAGCTCTTCTCCAGAATCTCGCTCACGTCGGTCAGGTAAGCAACGCTGCCCATGCGAAACCCGGCGATCTCCATCTGCCCATGCAGCACCGGAATCCGCAGGAACTCAACCCCATGAACGGGATTGCGCTCGGCCAGCGGCTTCAGTTGCACTCGCGCGCGCGTCGGATAGGTGGCCTGCGGCGAAAACGTGTACTCGAAGACCTGCTCCAGCACCGCCGTGGTCTCCGGCGCGGCATAGAGTGGAATCGGCCCGCCCTCGTGGTACGCCGTAAAGCTCAGCGGGCGCAGATCGTCCAGCCCCAGAATATGGTCGGCGTGGGAGTGCGTATAGAACACCGCGTCAACCCGCTTGAGGCCGCTGCGCAACGCCTGCTCGCGGAAGTCCGGTCCGGTATCGATCACCACCACCCGCTCCGGCCCGCCGCTCTCCCTCCAGCGCACCAGCACCGAGGGCCGCAGCCGCCGGTCGCGTGGGTCGGTCGAGGTGCAAACCGCACAACCGCAACCCAGCGTCGGAACCCCCATCGAGGTTCCCGTCCCCAAGAACGTCAGAAAACCATCCATAGGCTCGCGTCGAAGCTATTCCCGGTCCCTAAGTCTCTGACCGTTAATTCTTGTACCAATGTGGGAGGGACAAAACCCCTCGGTCAGAGACCTATTCCCTATTCCCTGTTCTTATCGCTTGCCCGGCGGCGGTGGCGGCGGTTGCATGGCCTGCGACGTAATCATGCTGGTCAGTTCCAGAAAGGCCATTCGCAACTCGAAGAGAACCGTTTGCAGGGTGCGATCCTCCGCTTCCGACAGGTTGCCGCGTGTTTTCTCCGCCAGCACGCCCAGCAAGTCGATGGTGGTGCGCGCGCCCAGAATATCCACGCGCGGGCGCTGCCCTTCCTGCGTCCCCGCGCCCATCTGGATCATGGCGGAGACGTAGAACTGCTGCACCAGTTGCTCAAATCCGATCGGCGGTTGCGCTCCCACGGCCGGATTCTGCGCCCGGATCAGGTCTTCAAGCCGCTGTGCCGAAGCGTCGTAGGCGGACTTCTGCTGGCGGCTCTCCGCAGCGGTCGGAGCGGGCGGCAACTCCTGCTCCTCCTGCTCGCTTGCGCCTTCGGCAGCTTGCGCCGCACTCGGCTCGCGCTGCGCCTCGCGCCGGCTCTCGCTGGTCACCAGTTGCGGCCCAGCGCTTTGGGCAACCGGTTTGGCATCCGTCTCCGCTCCAGCCTCCGGCACGGGCGCTGCCGTCTGGCTGCTCTCTTGTTCGTCTTCCGCCTTGAACTTGCGGCGGTCAATCACGGTAAACTTGGGGGTTTCGCTCATAGCTCCTGGCTTCCGATCTCACTCGATGACCTGCTAACTTGCCGACTTGCTGACTCCATCCGTTCAACTAACTCCGCTCAATCGGCGGCTTGCTAATCCAGCTTCGGCGGCGCGGCCAGTATCCGGGCAGTCCCCGTCGCCGTGCCGGCAGTGTAGTTCAATGGCTGGTTGCGTAACTCGGCTTCTCCGCCAATCATTCCCAGCGCAAAGATGCGCGGTCCGGAAGCCAGCGTGAGTCTGGCCGCGCTGGTGATCTGCCCGGCCGCCTTCCCGCCGTCCATTGTCAACTCGGTTCCGCTCGCCGGAACCGGCCCAACCAGTTCTAGCTGCCTGAGGTGCCTGTGAACGCTTCCGCGCGAACGTATCCGCTCCACAATCTCCTGGCCCAGGTAGCAGCCCTTGTTGAAGTTGAGCGCCCGCATCTGCGAGGTCTCCTGGGGCAGGTCGCGCTCCGCCATGTCGATTCCGTAAGCCGGAATTCCTTCGGCGATGCGGAACCCATCCAGCGACGCAGATCCCACCAGAATCGCCCCCGCCGTCCGCAACCCCTTCAAAACTCGCTTGATGCCCGTCTCCGTACTCCAAAACTCATAGTGCGGCGCCAGCGCGCCATACCCGCGCACAATCCGCAAATCCACGCCGTTCCACTCCACCCGCGTTGTACTTAGCGGCGCCGGCAGAGTTGGCAGGCTCAAGCGGCCCAGAGCCTCGTCGCTCGCCGGCCCGGTCAAGCCCAGCGCCATCTCTTCGTTCAGCGCCACCAGTTCCACATCGTCCATGACGATGAAACCTTCAAGATGGGCCATCAAGCGTTCATACTGGTCGGACGCAATCTCCAGTTCCAGCTCGTCCTTTTCGCGCCAAACCGTCAGGTCGCCCTGAATGCGCCCCTGCGCATTCAGAACCAGGCTCCAGGCGCCGGCATTGATCCCCAGCTCGTTCACCACGTTGGTAACCATGCCGCTCAGCCAGCGAAAACGGTCTTCTCCTCGCACCG
This sequence comes from Occallatibacter sp., assembly GCA_050014655.1. GTDB lineage: Bacteria > Acidobacteriota > Terriglobia > Terriglobales > Acidobacteriaceae > Telmatobacter. The sequence goes on from JBEKCX010000005.1 coordinate 16,001, forward strand.
CCACGCGGTTTAGCCAGCCCAGGTCGTGAACCGCGGCTCCTTTCGCCAGCGCCGCCATTTCCCTCTCTGGCGCGTCCAACTCCCGTGGCGTCAGCACGCCGCGATAGACGGTAAGTTCATGCGGCACAGCCGCGGATGCCAACTGCGCGGAGAGCGGAGTGGCCGGGGTGGTTGAGGCAAGATCGGTCTGAGTCATCTTGGGAGCTTTTCCTTGGCCGGGCGCAGTTTTCCAGAGCAAACCTCTCGCCGGACCGCATCATGATTATAGCCTTGGAACAGGACGCGGCAACCCCGGCCCGAAACCGGAGCCGCAGGGAGCCTCAATGAGCAACCGGCAGCGAGTCGCAGCAAGAGCGTGGCGTACATGGACACTGATGGCAGCGGTCTGCCTTGCGGCAGCGATCGCGGCCCCGGCGCAGCAGCAGCCGGCTGTTCGCCGCACCAATTCATCCCCATCTGCCGGCCCGGAAGCGACCCGCATCACCCCCGCTCAGGCCGATCAGCTCTTTGCTCTCGTCGACGAGCTCCTCAAGTTCTCCTCGCAGGAGACCGGCCTGCCCATCAAGAGCACCGTCAAGCGCCAGCTCATTACCCGCGCCGAGGTGGAGAAGTACCTGGAAGAGAAATCCAACGACGACGAGGACGCCAAGCGTCTCCAGCAGAGCGAAATCGTTCTCAAGAAGTTCGGCCTCCTGGATCGCGACTTCGCCCTCAAGCCCTTTCTGCTCGCCCTCCTCAACGAGCAGATCGAAGCCTACTACGACTCCAAGACCAAGACCGTCAACCTGCTCGACTGGATCGGCGTCGATGAGCAAAAGCCGGTGCTGGCCCACGAGCTGACCCACGCCCTCCAGGACCAGCACATCGACCTGGAAAGATGGGGCGATCAGACCCCCGAAGAAGTCTCTCTCAATGCCTCCGGCGATTCGGACCATCTGGCCAAAGATGAGATGGATACCGCCCGCCAGGCCGTCGTCGAGGGTCAGGCCACGGCCGTCATGATGGACTACGTCCTCAAACCCATGGGCAAGAGCCTCATCAAGGACCCCGAGGTCATGGACTCCGTCAGGCAGCAGATGGCCGCCTCGGACAATTCTCCGGTCTTGGCCCGCGCCCCGCTCCTGCTCTCCGAGTCGATGCTCTTCCCCTATCGCGACGGCCTCAGCTTTGAGCAGGACGTGTGGATGGACCAGGGCCAGGCCGCCGCCTTTACTGGGACTCTCGACCGCCCGCCCACCTCCACCTGGGAGATTGAGAACCCCCGCGAATACGAGCGCAGGCGCGTCCCCTCGCTGCCCCTGCTGCCCGACATTCATCCCCTCGTCGACAAGCTCTACAAGCCCTACGACATCGGTCAGGTCGGCGAGCTCGACGTGCACATTCTCACTGAGCTATTCGGGGGCGATGACGCCGCCCGCGACCTCACCCCGGCCTGGAATGGCGGCCTCTACTGGGCCGGCCAGCGGCGCTCTGCGACCCCGGCCGAGCAGGCCAGCACCAAATCCATCGCCCTCTTCTACCTCTCCGTCTGGAAGAACGCCGCCTCAGCCCAGGCCTTTACCCAGATCTACACCAACAGCCTGGGCCGCAAGTACTCCGGTCTCAAGGCCGACCTCAACGCCGAGAGCGCTACTCCCGCTGACCTGCCGCCTGGATCGTCCCAGCCCATATCCGAAGAAGAGGTCTACTCAACCGATGAAGGCCCGGTCGTTATCACCACCCGCGGCAAGATGGTCTTCGTGGCCGAGAGCTTCGACCTCGACCTGGCCCGCAAGCTCACCACCCTCGTGCTCGACGCCCAGGCTACCGGGCCGCTGAAGATGGCTGGCATTGCCCAGCCGGCCGGGTCGCCGGGCGCGCCGGGTCTCGATTCCAAGGTCGGGGAACCGCTCACCGCCGGCCTGATCCGCTTCTTTTCCAGTTGCGGCGTCATGAGAGCCGCAGTCACCGCCGCAATGCAGGCGGGGAGATGAAGGTCGAGTAGCCGAGGTCCGGCAGGCAAACCACGGACTGCCCCGCCTCCCACAGGCCCGCGGCGCGCCAACTCCGCCCGCCTTCGCTTTCGTTCACGCGCCTCTACCGGCCGTCGCCGCCCAGCATCGATCCCAGGATGCCGCCCACAATCGCCCCGCCGGCGGCCGGTCCAACCTGCCGGCTCTCGCCCCGCGGCAGGTACTCGCCAATCTGGTGCGCCAGCCGCGAGATGGGCAGCGTCTGCAGCCACACCGTTCCCGGCCCCTGTAGCACCGCCAGAAAGATTCCATCCCCGCCGAAGATCGCATTCTTGATCCCTGGAACCGTGGTGATATTGAACCCCACCGTCGCTTGAAACGCCCCCACATGGCCCGGATGCACGCGCAGCACCTCGCCGGGAGCAAGATTCTTCAAGACCAGCTCGCCGGAAAGCTCCAGCCACGCCGTGCCCTGGCCGGCCACCTTCTGCAGCAGAAAGCCATTGCCGCCGAAGATGCCCGCCCCCAGCGACTGCTGAAAGCCCACGCCGATGGTCACCTGCGGCGTGGCGCAGAGAAACCCATGCCGATGGACCATGAACTCGGCCCCAGGGCCCACCTGCACCGGCACAATGTGCCCCGGCACCTTGGTGGCAAACGAGACTTCGCCGGGGTACTGATAGGCCTTGTACTCGGTCATAAAGAGGCTGCCGCCCCCGGCCACCCGCTTCAACGCGCCAAAGAACCCGCCGCCCCCGCCCATCTGGGTGTGCGTCGTCATCTGTATGGAGCTGGTCATCCACGAGAGCTCGCCGCTCTCTGAAAACACGCTCTCGTTAGGATCAAGCTGCACGTCGAGCACGGGCATGGTGGTGCCCTGAATCCGCGTCTGCATGGGGTAAAACCTCCTGTCAGCAGACAGTGTACCTGCCCGGACCCGCGGGAAGTCGAGATAAAATCGTTTCTCTATGAAGCGAATAAAGCCCGGCGGCCACGACTGGGGTGAGCGGAACTCCCAGATCCCCGGCTGCTTCGGGTCTCTTTTCCAGCACCTCTGCGCCGCCCGCTGACCCATCTTCCCTATTCCCGGCCCCATGATGCAAAATGGTTACGCTGTCTGGAGACCCTTTCTATGAACGCTCTTTTGAGAACCACAGCTCTTGCCTTCCTTCTCCCCGCCGCCGTAACCGCGTCCTTCGCCCAGGCACCCGCACCCTCCGGCCCGGTCGACTACTTCACCAGCTGGCCCGCGGGCAGTTCTCCGCAGGAGGTAGGCAAGCGCCTCGCCGAGCACTTCGTCACCTCCCCGCATCAGGGCATGAGAACCATCTTCTACGGCGAGTGCGGCACCTGGTACGGCGCCCTCACCGTCGCTCAACTCACCCACGACGACGCTTTGCGCCAGCGCTTGATCGACAAGTTCACCCCGATCATGCCCGGCGGCGCCGAGGCCTCCATGATCCCCGTCCGCCGGCACGTCGACGACTCCATCTTCGGCATCATCCCCTTGGAAATCGGCATTCAAACCAAGGACAGAGCCTACCTCTCCTATGGCCAATGGTGGGCCGACCGCCAATGGGAGAATCCCCAGCCCGACGGCCTCTCCGCCGAAACCCGCTATTGGATCGACGATATGTATATGCTGACCATCCTGCAACTGGAGGCCTATCGCGCCACCGGCGACCGCAAGTATCTCGACCGCGATGCCCTTGAAATGGTCTCTTACCTCGATAAGCTCCAGCAGCCCAACGGGCTCTTTTACCACGCCGCCGATGTTCCGTTCTTCTGGGGGCGCGGCGATGGATGGGTGGCCGCGGGCATGGCGGAGATGCTGCGCAGCCTGCCCGCTGACCATCCTCAGCGGGCGCGCATCCTCAAGGGTTACCAGGCCATGATGGCCGCGCTCCTCAAGTACCAGGGCAAGGACGGAATGTGGCATCAGCTCATCGATCATGACGAAGCTTGGCCTGAGACCTCCGGCTCCGCCATGTTCACCTTTGCCATGATTACCGGCGTAAAGAACGGCTGGCTCGACGGCCCCACATACGGCCCCGCTGCCCGCAAGGCATGGCTCGCCGTTACCGGATACATCGACCAGAACGGCGACACAACCAGCGTCTGCCAAGGCACCAACAAGCTGAACGACCTGGACTATTACCTGGGACGCCGCCGCATGACCGGCGACTTCCACGGCCAGGCCCCAGTCCTCTGGGCCGCCTCGGCCCTGCTGCGCTAGGCCTCTGACCGCTTGTCGTTGAATCAACTTTGGGTGCCCCAGGTCCCGTCCACCGCGGCGGATGGGACCTGGGATAGCATCGCGCTCCATTGCGACGCACGAAATCACACGGTCAGAGACCTAGCGTCGGCCGCGCCCGCGAATAAGGGTAAACGACATAAAAGGGGACGGACCGCGCGGGCCGTCCCCCTTTTTTCCAGTCTTGTTGTCGCTTGTGCCGTCCTGACTACGATCCCAGATACATCACATGCACGTAGGTGCCGAGGCGCACGTTGTAGGCCAGGTACCAGCCGATGTGGTCCGGATCGTCGTAGATCACGATGTCGTCGGAGTCCCACAGCCAGCCATCGACAAAGGCCACGTCGAAGGGCGCAACGCTCCAGAACCAGCCGTTGAACCAGAAGCGGCCCGGACCGCCGCCGCCGAGATGCCACACATGCCCGCGGCCAAAGCCGCCGGTGAAGCGGCCATGCTCAAAGGGGTGGTCCAGATGATAGTTCACGTCGGCGCGGCCCGTGTCGTGACCTACCCAGACCTTGCCATCCACGTGCGGAACATTGGGATGGCCGTCCTTGTCGGCGTAGCTGCGCTTGGGATCGGGCGCATGAGGCGCGCCTTTGTACGCCTTGGGCCCGCTCGCCGGAGGGGCTTGATGCGTTCCAGCACCCGCGGAGCGGCCGCCCCCTTTCGCGTCGTTATGCTGGGCGAACGCCGGAACGGCGAGAACGAGCAAAGTTGCAAAAGCTATCTGAATGGGCTTCATTGATTCCTCCGGATGCCCCTCAGGGAGAACAGCTTGTCTTCGCTGCTCCTTTCCCCTTGGCGGGTCATCTTCAATAACAATAGATGCAACCCCATACCCTTGCGCAAGTTGCGGCGGGATGGAATCCGATCCCAGCCGCAAAAGCAAGAGCGTATACACTTGGCTATTTCACAAATGGAGTGCCTGGCTGATTTGATTCGTTTTGCCGGTCGCCGGGTGCCCCATCCATCTCGCGTCCTTTGCGAAATGGGTGGGATACCACGAACCTCCTGGCGCGTAAGCGCCGTACGCCTAGACGGCAAGTCTCCGCCACGCATAAAGCGGGAACTGGTTGGCCAGCTCCGCCACTTCGCCGCGAATCTTCTCCAAAGCCGCATCGTCGTTGCGCAATTCCATCGCCTTCGCCATCCAAGCGGCAATCTGCAGCATCTCCGGCTCTTTCATGCCGCGAGTGGTCAGCGCCGGCGTGCCCACACGAATGCCCGACGGCTTGAGCGGCGGATTGGTGTCGTAGGGGATGGCGTTCTTGTTCACCGTGATGCCGGCCTTGCCCAGCGCCAGCTCGGCCTCGGAGCCCAGAATGCCTTTCTCGAACGTGTCCACCAGCATCAGGTGGTTGTCCGTGCCGCCGGAGACGATGCGGAAGCCGGCCTCCTGCAGAGCGCGGGCGAGCACCTTGGCGTTGGCCACGATCTGCGCAGCATAGGTCTTGAACTCCGGCCGCAGAGCCTCGCCCAGCGCCACCGCCTTGGCCGCCACAATGTGCACCAGCGGGCCGCCCTGCTGGCCGGGGAAGACCGCCTTGTCCACGGCCTTGGCCAGCTCCAGCTCGCCGAGCATTCTGTTGCAGAAGATCATTCCCGAGCGCGGGCCGCGCAGCGTCTTGTGGGTGGTGGTGGTGGTGATGTGTGCGTGGGGCACGGGCGAAGGATGCACCCCTCCCGCCACCAGGCCGGCGATGTGCGCCATGTCGAAGATGTAAACCGCGCCCACCTTGTCGGCAATCTGCCTCATGCGCGCGAAGTCCCACAGTCTTGGATAGGCGCTGGCGCCGCCGATGATGGCCTTGGGCCGCTCGCGCTCGGCGATCGCCTCCAGCTCGTCGTAGTCGATCGTCTCCGTGTCGCGCCGCACCCGGTAAAAGGTGGGCCGGTAGAGCTTGCCGCTGAAGCTGAGCTTGTGCCCGTGGGTCAGGTGCCCGCCGTGCGCCAGGTCGAGGCCCAGGATCGTATCCCCGGCCTGCAAAACCGCCGCATACGCCGAGGCATTGGCCTGCGATCCGGAGTGCGGCTGCACGTTCACATGATCTCCGCCAAAGAGTTGCAACGCGCGATCCCGGGCCAGGTCCTCCACCACGTCCGCCTGCTCGCAGCCGCCATAGTAGCGCCGCCCAGGGTAGCCCTCGGCGTACTTGTTGGTGAATACCGAGCCGGCAGCCTCCAGCACCGCCTCGGAGACGAAGTTCTCGCTGGCGATCATCTCCAGCCCCTCGTGCTGGCGGAGGGTTTCCTGGTCAATAGCGGCGGCCACAGCGGGGTCGGCCTGGGCGAGAGTGAGAGACATGCGATCGGTCATAAGACAATTCTAGCGTCTTCTCCGGCAGCGCAGGCAGGCGAAATCGCGCGGCGAACTGCCTGCTTTTGCACAGAGGAATCAGCCGGCGGCAGACTTCCATCGCCATTCCTTCCCCTGAATCGCCGCGCACTGGGTAGACTGTTATCGGTAGAGATTCTCTTTTTGCAGATTGAGGCACCCGTGAGAACCCATTGGAAGCGGCTGGCTCTGGCGACGCTCTTGGCATCGGCATTGAGCCACACCCTCGCCCAGTCCCCGGCCATCGATCCGGCCCTGCTGGCCAAAGCCAACGCCGGCGACGCCGCCGCTCAAATCGAGATAGGCGACCTCTACGCCCGTGCAGCCGCCGCGGCCTCGCAAGACCCCAACAGTCGCGCCGCCGCCGCATTGTCGGCATCCGATTACAAACAGGCCGCCGAATGGTACCGCAAAGCCGGCGATCTGGGGAACATTTCCGGCGAGATGCATCTGGCCGCGCTCTACCGCGACGGCCGGGGCGTCGAGCGCGATATGGCGCAGGCGGCGGAGTGGTATCGCAAAGCCGCCGAGCAGGGGGACGCCACCGCGCAGGCCACGCTCGGCGTGCTTTACTCGATGGGCCAGGGCGTTCCCCACAGCGATGTGGAAGCTTACTACTGGCTGGATCTTGCCGCATCGGTGAAGGGGCCGAATCAGGAGAAATACGCCGCCAACCGCCAGATGATTGGCGCCCACATCACCGCCGATGAGCTGGCCGACGTCGAGGAGCGCGTCGCCAAGTGGCTGGCCGCGCATCCGCGATAGCGCCCTGGATCCAAAGTTCATTTCATGGGTGCTGTCATCCTGAGCGACCGGACCCTGAGCAGAGCGAAGGGGAAGGGAGTCGAAGGACCTGCGTTTTCTCCGTCGGATTCATGCGATGATCTTCTGATTCTCCGCACTAGCGCCAGGGCAGGTATTCTTTCTTTTGATGCGAACTCTCGATTTTCATGCGCCGGGCCTGTGGCTCGCTTCTCTCATTTGTGTGCTGGCGCTCTGGCTGGGGCCGGGCCTCGCCTGCTCACAAACCCCTGCCGTAACGCTAACCCCAGCGGTGGTCGTAGCTGGCTCGCCGGAGCTGATTCGCGTGCAGGCCGCCGATGTCGTAGGCGTGGACGGTGAGTGGCTGGGCCGCAAGCTTCAGTTCTTTCGCGGGCGCGACGGGCGGACGTGGTTTGCGTTGGCCGGGGTCGATGTCGAGGCGCCGGCTGGGCCATCGACCTTGAGGATTCTCGCGCACACTGCAACCGGCGCAATCGACTTCAGCCGTGCCGTTGAAATCCACCCCGCCCATTACCGCACCAGCTCGCTCACAGTCGAGCCCAAGTTCGTCGAGCCCGGCCCCCAGGCGCTCCAGCAGATCAAGGCGGACCAGGCGCTCAAAGAGAGGGTCTTTGCTTCCAGCGCACCCGAGCCGCTATGGTCGGGCAGCTTTCGCGCGCCCGTCACCGCACCGCCCACCGACAGCTTCGGCACGCGTCGCATGTTCAACGGCAAGCTGGCCAGTATTCACAAGGGAATGGACTTCCGCGCCGCGACAGGGACGCCAGTGCAAGCCGGCAACAGCGGGGTGGTCGCGCTGGCCCGGCCGCTCTACTACGAGGGCAACTGCGTGGTGATC
>JBEKCX010000006.1:0-23273 GCA_050014655.1 Occallatibacter sp.
ACGGCTAGCGCAAGTTCGAAGGTCATGCTCGCTTTCTCGGTTGCGATCATCGCCTGGTGCACGTCCACTCCGGAGCCGGACATCAGCCCGGTCACGGCCGCGTGAGCCTGGTTCTCGAGCTGGCTCACCTGGCCGACCGCGTCGGTCAGCAGATCGGAAAATGGGGTCGGCGGGGCGCCCTGCCCGGCGGTCGACAGCAAGGCCGGCAAACCGGCCCCAGCCGGTTTCGAAGAGGCCGTAGCTATGGCGCCTATGGGGTTCATTCCCGGTTGCATCGCTCCTCCATGATCGCTCGGCTCATGGAGGCGATGGGTTGGCTCATGGCTCTCCGCTTACGACTTGGCGATCTCCAGTGCCGCCGAGATCATGCCCTTTTCGGCCTGCACGGCGGAACTGTTGAGACCATATGCACGCGTCGCCCCCATCAGGTCCACCATCTCTGTGAGCGGATTAATGTCTGGATACGCGACATACCCATCGAGACCGGCGTCGGGATGACCGGGATCGTAGCGCCGGAGGGGGGGGGAAGGGTCCTCGACCACTTGCACGATATGCACGCCAGGAGCCACCGCCCCCCCGCCGGCGAGATTGAGCGTGGGCAGGGCTGCCGAAGCCAGAGGGCCGGCGGCAATGCCGCCTGAAGCCGTGCTCAAAGAGTCGAGGAACCCCGGATCGCCCTGATTGGCGGCGAAGACCACGTGCTGACGGTGGTAGGGTCCTCCCGATGCGGTGCGCGTGGTTTCCGCGTTGGCCATGTTGGCCGCCACCACCTCAGCGCGCATCCGTTCGGCCTGCATGGCCTCTCCCGAGGTCTCCATCAACCCAAAAAGATTCATCCTTCCGGCTCCTTCCGGCACTCGGAGTTACTTGCTGTCGGCGTGGATGGCGTCCAGGACGCGTTGATACTCCTGGCGGAGAAGAGCCACGCCGGTCTTGAACTTCAGTTGCGCCTCGGCCAGATTCAGGCCTTCGCAGTCCATGGAGACGTTGTTGCCGTCGGGCCGGGCGATCAGCCCGTCGACGGCCTTGATGCGCACCGGCCGGGGCGGGAGTCCCCGGTCCACCCCGTCCATGGCCTCCCTCATCTCGGCCTCGAAGTCCATGCCCACAGCCCGGTAGCCGGGGGTATCGATATTGGCCATGTTGGCTGCGGTCAGCTTCACCTGGGTGGTGGCCAGGTCCAGGTAACGGGCCAACTGGTCGCTCAACCGGGTCTCGATCTCCATGCCCATCGCAACCTCCAGGCGGATAGTTCAGTTCACCGTGAAGCCAAAGTCGATATCCCGCGCGGTGAGGACAGCTTCCTCGCCGGCCAGAATTGCGCCCCGCTCCAGAACGTGCTCCAGCTCGCGCACATTGCCCGGCCACTGGTGGGCGGCGAGTTTGGCCAGCGCTTCCGGGTCCAGTCGCTTGAGCGGCGCTTCGCGGCCCATTCGCTGCATGAAATGGTCCACCAGGAGCGTCAGGTCCTGGGCGTGCTCGGCCAGCGACGGGGTGCGAATGAGGAAGACGGCCAGCCGGTAGTAGAGGTCGGGACGGAAGTTGCCCGCCTGCGTGTCCTGGGCCAAAGGCCGGTGGGTGGCGGCCACGATGCGCACGTCCACCCTCACCGTCTCGTTGTCGCCCACCCGCTGCAACTCGCCGCTTTCGACAAACCGCAGCAGCTTCGATTGCAGCGCCAGCGGCATCTCGCCGATCTCGTCCAGAAACAAGGTGCCCCCATCGGCGGCCTCGATGCGCCCGGTGCGCCCCTGCACCGCTCCGGTGAAGGCGCCGCGGGTGTGGCCAAAGAGCTCGGCTTCAAGTAGCGCTTCGGGAATCGCTGCGCAGTTGATGGCGACAAAAGGGTTGCGGCTTCTCGGTGACATGCGGTGCAGGGCCTCGGCAACCAGTTCTTTCCCCGAGCCGGTCGGCCCCTCGATCAGTACCGGAGTCATGCGCGGCGCGACCCGGCGGACGCGGCGCCCTACCTCGAGCATGCAGGGGGCGTTGCCGATCAGCTCCGGTAGCCGGTCGCTCGAGGTCGCCTCAGCCCCCCAAGCGGGCAGCGCCACCCGGATGGGAATGGCGCCGGAATGGCCCGGGGGACCCTGAATGGGGATGATGGCAGCGCTCTGCGGCAAGGAGGCGGCAGGGGATTCCTGGGGACGAAGCGGGACTGGCCATGGCTCCGCGTGTATGCGGATGGGCGCTGGGTTTGGCCTGTTGAGAGCGGGCGCCGTGTTCCATGCCGCCGTATCGGTGTCCTGGCTGCGGCGCAGGGCGTACAGCAGTTCCTGACGATAGGGGCCTCGGGGGCTCTCCTGGGCCGAGGAACTGCCCGCAGTCACCAGATCCACCTGGGGAAAGCTCCCGCGGAAGTCCTTGAGAAACTCGGCCAGATCCAGATCGGGCAGCCATGAGTCGACAATAATGGCCTCCGGGGGGGCGGCCTGTGCCTCAGCCCACGCCTGTGCGCCGCCCTCGGCCTCGCGCACCTGCCAGCGCAGCCCGGTGAGAATCTCCGCGAGCCGCTGGCGGAAGCTGACGTCGGCGCTGGCCACCAGTGCGGTGCGCGGCCGGATGCGAGTGGCGGAGGGAACAACGGAAACCGGAGCAGACTGCATGAGTATTCTCCTAATCGCAAAGCGGGCTGATGGAACTCAATGCACTTCAGAGACCGGAGCGACAGCCGCCAGCCTAATTGGAGGTATGGAAAGGGCCACCACTGGGGTGGCGAGGAGCAGGTCGGCCTCCGAGGGCACCACGTAGCCCTGCCCTCGTACCGTCCGGATCAGATGGCCCGGAGGCGGATCCTTCAACTTGCGGCGCAGGTAATTGATATAGACATCCACGATGTTGGTGGTCTGCACCGGCTCCAGATTCCAGACCGACTCCAGCAGTTCTACTCGCGAGACGCACTGGCCGCGGTTGAGCATCAGGTGTTCGAGCAAGGCGAATTCCTTGTTGGTGAGTAGAATCGGCTGGCCTCCGCGTCGGGCCGTATGGTCCAGCCGGTCCAACTCGAGATTTCCGGCCCGCAACTGCAGCCGCGCCTCTCGCTTGCGCCGCAGCAGCGCCCTGCAGCGTGCCCGCAACTCATGCAAGCTGAAAGGCTTGATCATGAGGTCGTCGGCCCCGCGATCAAGGCACCGGACGCGAGTGTCCACCTCCTGCCGGGCGGTGAGCACCAACACCGGCAGGTCGGCATCGAGGGCGCGAACCTCCTCGAGCACCTGCTCGCCGTCCTTGACCGGCATGTTCAGATCGAGAATGGTCAGATCGGGCATCTCCTGGCGAAATGCCTCCACTGCGGCCCCTCCATCGCAAGCCAGGCGGACGCGATGTCCGTCGGCCTCCAGGCCGCGGCTCAGAAACAATCCCAGCGCCTTGTCGTCTTCGGCGATCAATAACCTCATGGCAGCCTTTCCGTTTGGTGGCGTCCTCAACTTGCGGCGCTTGCCCGATCCGGCTGCTACGGACACCGCCGTGTCTCACCGGGCCGGCTTAGCGTGCGCTAACCAAGGGTCCTCCTTAACCTTCATGGGAGATGGGGAGGAACTCAAGGTCGGAAAGAAGAAAGAGTGCTCGGCAATTCCGAAACGGGGTTGGCTCAGAGAGAGCGTTCCCATAAATGCGCATGAACACTAACGCGTGACGGATGTCACAGCCTGTGAATCGCTTGATTCATACTCCTGAAGGAGACCGGCAAGAAGGCCCCGGCCTTTCTTGTCTGCGCGCCGTCCTGGAGCGGGAGCGAAATCGCGACCATCAGGCCTGTCGTTTCGATCTGGTTTCATCCCCACGGGAGGCTGCCTTGTTGCGGTACATCGCAGCGTCGGCCCGAGCCAGGAGTTCCTCCATGGTCTCGTTTGGCAAATGTTCCGCCAAGCCGACCGAAGCGTCGACGCGCAGCTTTTCAGGCCCAGAACCTCCCTGGACCGTGTAGCTGCCGCAGACCCACTCCCGGAACCGGTCGCTCTGCGTTCTTGCGTCCGCGATCCCGCAAAAAAGAACGATGATGAACTCGTCGCCGCCCCAGCGGCCGATAAGGTCCGTTGAACGGCATGCCGACCGCAGTTTGTTGGCGAACTGACGCAGCAGTTCATCGCCTGCCAAGTGCCCGTAATCGTCGTTCACCTGTTTGAATCCATCGATGTCCACAACGGCGACGCAGAACGGCAGTCCGGTCTTGACCCGGTGCTGGATCTGGCCTTCAACGCAAAGCCGGCTGCGCGATCCAGTCAGTGAATCGCGGGAAGCGATCTCTTCGGCTGCTTCCAGCTTCGCCTGATAGCTCGATACTTCCAGGCGAAGCCCATCGAGCACAGCCTTGCCTTCGGCCGTCATTCTGTCGATTGAAGTCTTCAACTCCGATGCACTCTTCTCGATGGAAGCGCGGATCTCCGTTAGGTCTTCCAGCTTGGCAATGCTCTTCAGCCGAGTCGTTACCTCGCTAATCTGCTGAGCGCAGCGCTGGTCCCTCTGGCCCACCGATTCGGCGGTGCGCGCCATGACCAAAAGTAGCTCTTTCACTTCGCCTGCTTGCTGGCGATGGTGCATGGCGGTGCGCCGGCCCCAGCTCTGCAACTGCTTCCGCACCCCGCTTTGGGTGGCTTCAACGACCTTGGATGTAACCCCGGACGAGAGGCTTCGCTCAAGCTTGCAAAGGCCCTGCTTTAGTTCCGGCCCGAGAGTTGAGGAGACGTCCAGACTACATTGGCCCATCTCGAACAGGGCGGAGCGATACGCAGCCATGGTCAGCGGAAGTAGGGCACTTTCTTCAGAGGCTTTCTCTTCCTGACGAGCTTCTTCTTGCGGTTCGCTCTGTTCTTCCAAGGCGACCGGCCCGGCATCAAGGTACTTTTTCAGCGAGATCATTTTGCCCTCAGAGCAACGGCAGGCGCGCAGGACTGGAGTGTGGGCAGACCACCTTTGACTATCGGCCAGATGCGACGTTTTCTTCAGTCTCTTCTCGGAACCGCCGCATCCGAGTCCCACGCCGAGAGCACTTCTTTCCTCCCCAGTCACAGGCCGGGCTGCGGTTTCCTCTGGCCACAGCGGAGGAGCCGTGGTTCTCATGCTCGACCCCTCCCTTTCCGCTGTGTACGCTCTCGAAAGAAAACCGAGGACGTTGAAAAAAAGAGTTGTTGCGATTCGCTTTTTATTCGCTATAATGCGTCCATGGCTGTCACACGAAGGCAAAAAGAGGTTGTCGACTTCCTGGAGTCGTTTGTGGCCCGCAACGGCTACTCCCCGTCGTTTGAGGAGATAGCGCGCGGAATGGGGCTGAAGAGCCTGGCAACGGTGCACAAGCACGTTACGAATCTGGAAAAGAAGGGACTGCTGGATCGCGTCCACAATCACAGCCGCTCGATCGATGTGCTGCCGCCGGGCGCGCGCACCCGCTCCAGTGACCGGGTGCCGCTGGCCGGGCGGATTGCGGCTGGAGCTCCCGTCGAGGCCTGCGAGACCTCGGAGAGCATCTCGCTGCATGACGTGGTGGGCAACCGCGACGTCTTTGCCCTCGAGGTGCGCGGAGACTCGATGCGCGACGAACATATCATCAGCGGCGACTATGTGCTGGTCGAGCGCACGCGGACGGCTCGCCAGGGCGAGATTGTGGTGGCCCTGGTGCGCGGCGCCGAGACTACCTTGAAGCGCTTTTATGCCGAGGGTAGCGTGGTGCGCCTTCAGCCGGCGAATCTGGAGATGGATCCCATCTACATTCCTGCCGCGCAAGTTGCCATTCAGGGCCGCGTGCTGGGGGTGCTGCGCAAGTATCGGTAGCCGTCTCTTCGCAACGCGATTGCAGGCTTCCGCGGCTTGGTATCTGCCCAGTTGCGTTGCCCTCTATTCCACTGGAATCTCGATCTTGTCGCCGGGAAGAGGGATCTGCAGGTTCTGGTCGGCGGGGTTGCGCACCTGGCCTCCAGGCAGCGGGTGCAACTTGAAAAGCACCAGCAGGTTCCGGTCCGGATCGTCGAAGGCGCGAAAGCCTGCTACCTGTTCGAGCGAGAAGCGGCTATGAATATCCTCCAGAGTGCTTGGGTCCAGGTCGTTCCAGCTTGCATACCAGCCGGGCTGATAGAAGGCGAGTTTGGAGACCAGGTCCGGCATTGCGCCGCCAGGGGCGCCGAAATCGTCGCACAGGGTGGGCAGGTGGGTGACCAGTGTGATCTGGTCACTGCTGATTGAGACCAGCAGGCGGTTGCCGTTGGGGTGCTTGTCGATGTATTGGGTCAGCCGGCTGGCGGCATCGACGAACGTATATTCCGGATGGGTAGCATAGTTCAGGGTCCAGGCGCCATTGATCACCGCGGCCATTGCGGCCAGTCCGATGACAGCCGAACCCACAGAACGCGCCAGGGGCCTGCGCGCAGCAAGCCTAGGCATCGCGGCCGCGTGGCCGATCAGCGCCTCAGCTCCCTGCGCCACCAAGAAGAAACTGAAGAAGGCCACAACGGTAAAATAGCGCGGCTGAGGATGGTTCTGGCAGGTCATGAAGAGGATGAAGCCGGCCACGGCCAGGATGGAGGCGCCGAAGACGGGATCGAGGAGCAGGTTGCGGGCCCGGGCGCTGCGCCATGCCAGGGCCGCTGCCAGAACCACGAGTCCGGCGAGCGGAATGAGGATGTGGTCTACCCACAGTCCGCCGTGGAACGACCACCAGAAGCCGATCAGAGGCCAATAGAACTCCGGCGGCTTGTCCCACCTGTTCACGATGAACAGGTATTTGTAGTCGGGAAGCAGGCCAAAGCGGGCTACCAGCGTTATCCACAGACCAAATGAGACAGCAAAAGCGCCCGCTGCAGCCAGAGCGCAGCGCAAGAGAGGTTTGCGACTCTGCCAAAGCGAGAGCAGCATCGCCCACGCCAGAGCCGGAAGCAGAAAAATGGCTGTAGTCTTCGTGAGCATCATCAGTGTGAAGAGCAGGCCGATCCCCAGCGAAGGCCAAACCGGCCGGCGCAGGCGGGGCAGCCGCACAGCCAGATTCAGGGCTCCCAGCGTGAACGCAATCAGCATCGGCTCAAGAATGGCAAGCCGGCTGAAACAGTAAAGGAAGGGGCTGGTCACCAGCAGCGTCACCGCCAGCAGCGCCATCCAGCGCGAGCCCCTCGACCGGAGCAGCAGGTAACTCAACAGCAGATTGGCAAAGAAGAACGCTACCGCCAGACCGCGCGCGGCCTGGAGCGTGACCCCTGTAAAGAAGAACAGCACCCACTCCAAAAATGGCAACACCGGCAGCGCGGGGGCGGGATTGAAGTCCCCCAGCAGATACCAGTTCCCGGTCAGGTGCGCCCGAATTGCCGCATTCCCATACCAGCCCTCATCGGTGTACTTGGCCCAGTCCATGTACCACGGCGAATGGTTGGGGAAATCCGCGCGCAGATGGAGCGCGTGCAAGACCGCGAAGCCACCGATCAGGACCAGCCAAACGGCGTAGAGCCAGCGCTTGGAGGAATTCGTCAACGTTTGTAGCTCTCCAAAGAAAACTCCTCTGCGAGGCAGCTGAAGGCAAGTCAGAGCAACTGGAAAAGCCCGCTTGACGGGAACGAAAGCGCCTCGGAGAAGATGCTTCAAGTATACGCAGAGCTCGGAATGCGCCGGTTTCGGCCTGCAAACGGCGGAAGGGGGGCTCTGGGCAGCGCAGAATCGTGGTTTTCTGGACCGTAAAGTGTGCAAAACGCGCAAAGGAACGGCCAAAAACCGCAGCCAATGATTACCCGTCAATAGGGGCAATTCTTAAGCCATTCATCCGCAAAGGCTTACGAGACAACCGGGAGGGGAAAAGAGGCTCCCGGAGGGGAGGGGGGAGAGGGTATCGGGAACAGGGATCAGTGGTCAGCATAGACTCGCTCCGTGGATCATCTGCTTCAATTGTGCGCCGAAGGGAGGTAATTATCGGCAAGGACTGAAGTCGACCCCACGCTGAGGCGCTGGGCTGAAAAGAAACAGGAATGCAAGTCGGACAAAACAAACGACAACTTTGCGATCCCGCCCTACCCTGAGTCTGAGGTTCTTTGCATCTTTCAGGAGACGAAACGCAGGTCCCCTTCGGCGAGCTCAGGGCAGGCTTTCGGCTGCGGTCGCCGCAGCGACCTTCGCTGCCTATGAACAAGATAGTTGGATGAGGCGGTTTGTAAACAGAATCAGCAAGTTGGCCACTGCTTCGCGGTGATTGCAAGTTGGCGCGTTGGCTGGTTCATTGACGGCGCAACTCGCCGCGGCGAGCGGCTATGGCGCGGGACGACAGGCGGCTGGCGGCATGGAGCGCTCCCCCACAAACCCCTTTGAGAGGCCAGCAACCATGAAGCCTCCGGCATTGCCGGAGGATAGTTACTCGCGGTTCTGAATCGTGGCTCCCTCGGCGGGCGTCACCACGAACTGATCGTCCTTCAACGGTTCATTCTCATTGACCTTCTCGACTGTCAGAACGATCTGTATCTCCTCCACCGGCCGTTTGATGACGATCGAGGAAGGATAAGTGATCGAATCGAAATCCCGGTAGCCGGAATAGAAGACCTGGGTCTCCACATTGCCTTCGCTGTCATAAGTATCTTCTTGATAAGGCTGAAGATCGTTGCGATTGAAGGTGACCACGCGGACGGGTGTCAACTGGCGGCTGCCCGGCTTGGGCCGGCTGATGCTCAAGACGTATTCCGGAACGGTGTACAGGTGCTTCCTGGCCGCGTCCTCCACTGTCTCCGAGTCCGCCACCACGGAGTACAAATCGTCCGGCTCCAATCCGCGCACCACCATGGCGCAGTGTTCTGCATCGAAGAAGAACCCAGGGCGGATATTCTCCAACGCGTTAACCGACTTCTTCTTCAATGAGTTGGAGCCTCGAATGGTTTTCTTCTGGGGAGGGATGGAGAGCGTAAACTCCTTGCCATCGCTGGCCATGTCGAAGACCCGTACTCCGAAATCCTGCCCCACCACGCGCAGCATGGCGGGTTTGCGCATCAGAATGAATCCGCGCAGCGTGGGATAGTCCTTGGCCACGCCTTCTTTGGTCTTGATCACGCTGGCCCGGATTTCGACGGTGGCCGTGAGGGTATTGAGCGCCTCCCAGCGGTTGTTCAGCCGCGCCACCAACTCCTCCGGCGTGGCCGTCTGGACAATCGACGGCGGCTTGGGCACCGGCAGTTTGCGCGTCGTTGGGAAGAGCGAGCAGCCGGCAAGCAGGATGGGAAGAAACAGCGCGCCAGCAGAGGCCAGACGACATCGAGTCTTCATCGGCCACCTGCCTTTTTCACGGCCTGGCGGTAGCCGGCTACGTTGCGCTCTTGCTCGTCCAGGGTGCGCGAAAACAGGGATCGTCCCTGGGGATTGGCTCCGGCGGCCACAAAGTACAGATAATCCGTTTTGGCCGGCTCCATGGCCGCCTGCAACGACCGGGCGCCGGGATTCGCGACCGGGCCCGGCGGCAGGCCAGCGTGCAGGTAGGTGTTGTAGGCAGTGTCGTAGCTCAAATCGCTCTGGTGGATAACGCCCCTCCAGCGGCCATCAAGCTCCAGTCCGTAGATCACGGCGGGGTCGGTCATCAGGGGCATGTTCTTGGCCAGCCGGTTGGTGAAGACGCTGGCCACCAGCGGCCGCTCCGCATCCACCGACGTCTCTCGCTCTACCAGTGAAGCCATGGTCACCACTGCGTGCACGTTGCCCTTCAATCCCAATTGGCTGGCCACCGCCCGGAAGCGCCGCACCATCGCCGTGCAAATCTGCGCCGGGCCGGCCTTGCGGGGAAAACGATACGTGTCTGGAAACAGATAGCCCTCCAGGCTCTTTGCTTTGGGGTCCAGATCGGCTACCAACCCCGTTTGCTGCACCACCGCATCCAGAAAGTCCTGCTGCGCCCCAAACCCCGCCTGCTCCAGCCGGGCCGCAATCTCAAAGATGTTGGCGCCCTCTGGAATGGTCACCGCCCTGGTAAAAACATCCCCGCGGACGATGCGCGCATAAACCTCAGTTACCGGGGCCGGGTGATCGAACCGGTACTCTCCTGCTCTCAACGTTCCCCGCTTGAGCCAGCGCAGCACATCGAAGACATACCGGCTGCGCACAATGCCCGCCGCCTCGAGTTGCTGGCCGATTCGCGCCGCGGAGGAACCCGGCGCCAGTTCGACAAACATCTCGCTGCGCGGACCGAAGGGCGCCAGAAGCAGCCAGGCCGCCCCGCCAACCGCAAGCAGCGCAAGGAGAAAGGCCGCTTGCAAGACTCGCGCCGCGCCAGAACTCTTCTTCCTGTTTCTCCTTGTGCGGCCTGCCATTCCCCGTTGCCGACCCTTCAATGGTTAAGGACGTGTGAAATCCTCGAGAGGACTCTCTACCTTTGATTGTACCGGCTGAGTTTGCCGCGCAGTGCCGGGTCGGCACCGATGTTCCAAACGCGGCGGCCTTCCCTTCGGTTTGCGCCAAGCCAGGCGCAGCCGGAAACCCTCTTTTCGAGTAGTGGCGCAGTTTCCGGATTGGCGACCTTACACCGAGGATTCCAGAAGCGGCCATTTCCCTCCAGCCGCACTTCACCGAAAGGCGCGAATGCCGCCTTAACCTCGAGCAACCGGCGGTCAATTGCAGTCCCCAACGTTGATTTGAAGTGGCCATCATGCTCTAGAATGAGGTGCCATGACGCGCACTTCTCTTCTTGCCTTGTTTTTCTGCGGAGTTTCAGTTGCTCTTCCCGCTACCGGCGAGCGTTTACGTTCGCCCTGGGATTCGACAAAGACTGTTCCAACGGATGCGCCTTACAACTGCCCTGCGCCGCCTGCTTTCAGCAGGACATTGAATCTCGAGGGCTATTACAGCGACAAGAAGTATTCCGTCATCGATGAAAAGAAGCTAGCCGCGTTTCAGGAAGGCTCGGAAGCGCCGACTCATCTTGGCCAGTACGCAGGGCTCGCGGCCGATGCTTGGTTGAGCAAGGGAAGCCGAGCCGCGGCCACCTGCGTTTATTCGCTCCTCGCCGCGGCGGCCAAGGCTGAAGCGTGGGATGACAAGATGCCGCAGAACAATGGCGTCTACCTGCAAAACTGGCTGCTGAGCGCAACAGCGCTTGCCTACCTGAAGGTGCGTGGCAGCGGCGTGGGAACGGCAGAACAAGACGCCCAGATCCAGCAGTGGTTCCGGCTTCTCGCTGCACAAGTGCGTGAGTATTTCGATAATGGGCGGAAACGTCCGGGAAGCGACGCCTGGAACAATCACATGTACTGGGCCGGCCTCGCCGTTGCCGCCGTCGGCATTGCGAATAACGACCAGGACTCCTTCCTCTGGGGCCTGAGCACCTACGAGATGGGAATTCACGCCGTCCAGCCGGATGGATCTCTTGATGCCGAGATGGGCAGAGGCCGCATGGCGCTGCATTATCAGCTCTACACGCTTGAAGCCCTGGTTATACTTGCTGAGCTTGGCGAAGTCAATGGAATCGATCTGTATGCGGAGAGAGATGGCGCCATTCACAGGCTGGTGAAGTTCGACGTGGCGGCAATGAAGGATCCCTCCCTCATAGCGAAGAGAACGGGTGAGGAGCAGAACGTCACCCTGCCGTTTTCAGGGATGGATATCGGCTGGGCCGTGCCTTATGTCCAACGCTTTCCCATCGCGGATCTCTCCGCGATGATTGCGAAGGCTTCAACCGTGCGTTTCTGGCAGTGGGGCGGTGCGCCACCGAATGCTGAGCGTCCCACACCAGGTGGCAAGGATGGTGAAGTTTCCTACAGCGTTGATCTGAAGAACAAGATTGAAGCCGCTCTGGCGGGGGAGTTTCCGGCAGGCCTCGCACAATCGAACTTCCTCGGTGATTGGTGTGTCGAAGGGCGCACGGACCTGCATGGAACGATTGCGGATGGCGGCGACTTTTTGGCGCTGCGCAACGAACAAGGAGCCGCTTCAACCGGAGAACTACGAGGGCCGTTTCTTCTGCTTGCACCGCTGTGGAATGCCGCCGGCGCCCTCACGCCCGACCGCAGCCAGATTGACTGGTCGAATAGAACCTACTGGACACGCTGCCCGTCCACGCCTCTTCGCCAGCCGGTCAACCTGAACGGAACGTGGATTGCGCAGGTTGGGAGCTGTTCCATTCGACAGCAGGGGGATCGGCTTCAGCTGGGCGATACAAAGGATTGCCTCGCGACAGGCCGCCTGGATGAGAAGGGTCATCTGACGCTGGATTTCTACGGCACGCAGTATGAAGGAACCGTCACCGCAGACGGTAACCATATCGACTGGCAAGACGCAAGCTACTGGACGCGGGCCGAGGTTTACGGGCTTGGGGAAAAGCAGAAGAAATAGCAACTTGTGGTGTGCCTGTCTTTCAAAGGGCCAGTCGATTCGATGCGATCGTCACACCCTCAAGCCCCGATCATTTGCCGCGAACTGTACTTGGCACGCCATTCAGAATGTCCGCTCCATTCGATCAGCGTGGATGACCGCCTAATCGGAAACTGCGCTACGATCTCTTTTAGCAGTTAACGGCGCCAAGCTACGGCCGCGCGGCAGGAGCGAGACCGCGGCATGGCTCATGGCTATTGGAGAGCCGTTCAGTCTTCGATGGGCTCAAGTCTTTCGCCTTTGAGCCGGAAGCGCTCGCCGCGCCAGACGATGGTGTTTCCAGCGAAGCCCGCCGCCCAGATGCCCAAGGCAACCAGGTCTCGCAGGGGCAGGAGCCACAAATTGGGAAGAACCTGGCGGTCGCCGAGTACTTCGGCGCCGACCGTCATGGCCAGGGCCAGGCGCAGAAGGAAGCTCAAACCCAGAAGCCAAAGGCTCAATGGGCTGAAACCGCTGGCCAGCACATTGAGCAGGGCCAAGGGGAGGCCGTGGGTAAAGAGGAGGCCGGCGTATCCCCAGCGGCGGGCGTCGCGGACGGTGCGGGCCCAGCGCAATTGGTGATCGAAGAAGCCGCGCCAATTGTAGGCGGGAATGGCGGTCTCGACCACCTCAGCCGAGAGCGCGACGCTATAGCCGGCGCGGTCCACACGGGCGCCGAGTTCGTAGTCGTCGGCCAGATGGTCCACCAGCGGCAGCAGGCCGCCAATCTTGTCGAGCGCCTTGCGGCTCACAGCCAGCGTGGAGCCGAGGCCAAAGTGAAGGCCGCCTTCGATCAGTCTGGAGAGCAATACGCCGGGTTGGAAGTCGGTGGCGATGCCCAGCGCCTCCAGCCGCGAGGGCAGAGTGCGGTGGGCGCGGCCGCGGTAGAGAGCGGTGACCAGGCCGACCTCTTTGCGCGCCTTGGCGCGATCGGGCGCAGGGATGGACTCATCGGGCTGAGGAGCGAAGTGGGCCATGATCCGCTCAAGATAACGAGGCGAGACGGTAATGTCGGAGTCGTTGATGAGGATGAAGTTGTAGCGGGCCTGGGTTTCAAGCTGAACGAGCGTGCTGACCTTGCCATTGGTTCCCAGGCGCGTGGGGCACCGGATCAACTGGATGGACTGAGCGGGAAATTCCTTGATGAGTTGCTCGACGATGGCGGCGGCGGGATCGGTGAGCGAGGAAACACCGAATAGCAGCTCGAAATCGCCGCCGTAGGTCTGGCGGCAGTGGCTGCGGAAGGCGTCGATCATGCCGGGGTCAAGGCCGTTGAGGGATTTGAGGATGCTAACGCCGGGTGAAAAGGCCGCCAGCGGGGCGCGGCGAGCGGCAAGAAAGACGCGCGCGGCCACCATGGCGGCAAGAAAGTAGCCCATGCCGGCCACGGCCAGCGCGGTGGTGAGAACCTCAACGGATTGGGCAAAGACGGTTGACATTCCAGGGATCACAGATCAGGGGTCAGAGATCAGGGATGATGGGGTGCTGCGTGGACCTGGCTTTGGCAAAGACGGCCAGGCGCGGGCGAAACAGGCGCATAGAGAACAAACGAGGGCTGAGATTGCTCCCAGCCCTCGCTTGTGTTTGCTAGACTCTGCCGGAATCCGGGCTGGAGGTTAGGATACGGGCTGCACGTCGGCAGCCTGCCATCCCTTGGGCCCCTTCACCACGTTGAACTGCACGGCTTGCCCTTCCTGCAAACTCTTGAAGCCACTGGAGTTGATTGCAGAGTAGTGCACGAAAACATCTTCGCCGTTCTGACGCGAGATAAAGCCGAAGCCCTTCGCGTCGTTGAACCACTTCACAGTACCTTGTTCCATTTTGATCGTGTTTCCTGAATTGAATTGCGCTGGATGAATCGGAGCGACCACTGGCAGAATCTTGCTTGGTTGGGCGAGTTGCTGCTCACGCCCGGTTCGACTCTAACGCTGATGACAGTGTACCATTCCTCTCGAAAATCCGCTGCATGAATTCTTGCTCCTCGTCCCGTTGAGCGGTTTTTGCTTCTGGAAGCCATAGAGTTCTATGGACTTATTCATGCACCCCCGGCTGTGATACTGTGAGAGGTCGCCATGCCCAAAGATCCCGTTCCCGGCCTGCTGCGGCGCGCCAGCGAAGCGCTGGAGGCGGAGTTTGCGGCATTGCCCGACTTTGCGCCGGCGATGGAGAGCGCGGCCGATACTGCGGCGATGGGCCAGGTTCTGGAAGCGACGGCGCGCCGGCTGGGCGACAACTATCCGTACTTCCATCCTCTCTATGCTGGGCAGATGCTCAAGCCGCCGCATCCGCTGGCGCGGGCGGCCTATGCATTGGCCATGAAGATCAATCCCAACAACCACGCGCGCGACGGCGGGCGGGCCAGCTCGGAGATGGAGATGGAGGCGGTCGCAGGGATCGCGGAGATCTTCGGCTGGACTGAGTTTCTGGGCCATCTGACATCGAGCGGCACGCTGGCCAACCTGGAGGCGCTTTGGGTGGCTGGGCAGTTGGCGCCGGGGCGGCGGATTGTGGGCTCGGAGCAGGCGCACTATACCCACCGGCGCATCTCCGCCGTATTGAAGCTGGAGTATGCGGAGATTGGAACGGACAATCGCGGCCGCATCAGTATGGAGGCGCTGGAGGCGGAGCTGCGCAAGGGCGATGTGGGCGCGGTGGTCGTCACGCTGGGTACGACAGCCACAGGCGCGGTGGACCCGCTGGATGAGGTGCTGCGGCTGAAGCAGCGCTACGGCTTCAGGGTGCATGTGGATGCGGCTTATGGCGGTTACTTCCGGCTGATTCCGGAGGCGCTGGAGGAGCCGGCGCGGCGGGCATTCGCGGCCATGGGAGAGGCCGACTCGATCGTGATCGATCCGCACAAGCATGGATTGCAGCCTTATGGGTGCGGATGCGTTTTGTTTCGCGATCCGGCGGTGGGGCGCTTCTACAAGCACGATTCGCCGTATACTTACTTCACTTCAAAGCAGTTGCACCTGGGGGAGATCAGCCTGGAGTGCTCGCGGGCCGGAGCCTCGGCGGTGGCGCTGTGGGCCACGCAGCAGCTTTTGCCGCTGGTCCCCGGAGGCGAGTTTGCGCGTGGGCTGGCTCGTGGCCGGGCGGCGGCTTTGGAGCTGGACCGGCGCTTACGCCAGGACATAAGCGGGCGCATTCAGGCGCTGGCCGCCGGGGCCCCGGAGCTGGATATTGTGGTGTGGAAACTGAATGCGGAGACGCCGCGGCAGGCCTCAGAGTGGGCGCAAAGAGTTTTTATGGCCTGCGCCACGCGAGATTTGCATCTGGCTCTTGTAGAATTGCCGCTGGGGTGGTTTTGTCCGGCGGCGGGGTTTCAATCTGGAAACTGTGAAAGCAGAGGAGCCGAAGCCGGAACGGTTACCTGTCTGCGCTCGGTGCTGATGAAGCCCGAGCACGAAGCCTGGCTGGACAGGATATGGGAGCGGCTGACGGCAGCCTGTGCGGAAGTAATGGGAGAATAGGGACCATGGCAGAGTCGAGTACAACCAAGTTCGGTGAAGAAAACGTTCTCATTCAGGCAGGGAGTTGTTTGGTGACCTTCCTTCCCCGTCTGGGAGGCAAGATCGCTTCGATTCGTGTTGGCGATCATGAGCTGCTGCAGGTTCCTCTTGCGCCGTACGGGCCGCGCACCCGGACCATGAGCTTCGATCAGGGAGACGCCAGCGGCTGGGACGAGTGCCTGCCCTCGGTTGCCGATTGCACCGTGAAGACTGCGGTGGGCACGGCGTCGGTGCCCGATCATGGGGATCTTTGGCGCGTGGAGTGGCAGCAGATTGCCGCCAGCGCCACTTCGGTGAGCTTACGGGGAGAGTGCTTCTCGCTTCCGCTGGCGCTGGAGCGGGCGGTAACGCTGACCGAGACGGCCAAGGGCTGGAAGTTGAGCGTGGATTACAAGGTGACAAACACCGGCAGCTTCACAGCGCCGTGGTCCTGGTGCGCTCATACCTCATACGCGTCGGAGGCGGGGGACCGCGTCACATTACCGGGCTCGATTCATGCGCTGCGGCTGGAGGGTTCCGGCGGAGGCAGGCTGGGCAAGGGTGGTGACCAGGTGAGCTGGCCGGTGGCCAAGCTGGTGAATGGAGGCACGACCGACTTGAGCGTAGCGCTGGGGCCGGAGACGGGCATCGGCGACAAGCTGTTTGCCGGCCCGCTCGCGGCGGCGGAGAACTGGTGCGTGCTGGAGCGGCCCAAGGCAGGCGTGCGCATCAAGGTGAGCTTCGATGCCGCGGCCACGCCGTACCTGGGAATCTGGATCTGCCACGGCGGCTGGCCGGACCGTCCGGGAACCAAGCAGGCCTGCTTTGCGCTGGAGCCGTCCACGGCGCCGGTGGACTCGCTGGCGAGGACCGGCCCGTGGTCGCTCGAACTGGCTCCAGGCGAATCCTTCTCCTGGCCCATGGTTGTTGAGATTGAATCCATTCAAGGGTGAACTGACATGCATGATCCTGCAATTCTTCGTTCGACGCACCTTGCCCGCTTCCAGGCGGAGCCGGCGATCTTTGTCGCGCCCGGCCGCGTAAACCTTATCGGCGAGCACACCGATTATGCCGAGGGCTTTGTAATGCCCGTGGCCATCAACTTCGCCACCCTGGCGGCCATCTCGCCGCGCTCCGACGGCAAGATCGTCATCTGGGCCGAGAATTACTCGGAAGAGAAGACCTTCGACGCCGCCGCCAAGCCCGTGGCCACCAAGCACTGGAGCGACTACCCGATGGGCGTCGTCTCCATCCTGACCGGCGAGGGCCACAAGATTCCCGGCTTCAGCCTGAGCATATGGGGCGACGTGCCGTTGGGATCGGGGCTGTCGAGTTCGGCTGCCTTGGAAGTGGTGACGGCGCTGGCCGTGCTGTCGCTGATTGGGGCCAGCTATCCGGGGCCGGTGCTGGCCCGGCTCTGCCAGCGTGTGGAGAACGAGTTTGTGGGCGCCAACTGCGGCATCATGGACCAGTTCATCTCCGTCAACGGCAAGGAGAACCACGCTCTGCTGCTCGACTGCCGCGACTTGAGCTTCCGCCTGGCGCCGATTCCCGCCAACGTCGCGCTGGTAATTGCCAACACCATGGTCAAGCACTCCATTGCCGGCGGCGACTATCCCACGCGCCGGCGCGAGTCCGAGGCGGCCTGCGCGATTATCAACGGCCACCGCGGCGGCGTACCCTTCCTGCGCGACGCCACGCTCGAGGACCTGGCCAAGTGGGGCCACGAGATGGAACCCAAGTCGTACCTGCGCGCCAAGCACGTTATCACCGAAGACCTGCGCACCGTGGCCGCGTCGGAGGCGTTGCTGAAGGGCGACATGAAGGATGTCGGCCGGCTGATGGCCGAGGCGCACATCAGCTACAGCAAGGACTTTGAGGGCAGTTGTGTTGAGGCCGACCTTATGGTCGAACTGGCCAATGAGCTGCCGGGGCTGATCGGCGCGCGGCTCACCGGAGGCGGCTTCGGCGGCTGCACCGTCAACCTGGTGGAACAGAGCCACGCCAAGGCCTTTGCCGAGGAACTGGGCAATCGCTATGCCGCCAAGACCGGAATCGTGCCGCAGATTCACATTTGTCACGCTTCGGACGGCGCGCACCGTATCTCGTAGATCTCCGCGTCAGACGGTCTCCCAGGTCCCAAAATCGGGACCTGGGGCACCCAGTTTCAGTGATGGGGAGGTGCGCCACCCGCCTAATTCCTGAGTTTCCAGGCCTCGAATTCAAGACCTGGAAACCCGGCATGACGGGGCAGGTGTAGAATTTGTCCCGTGTTGTTCGAGGTCTCAATTCGAGACCTGATTCTTCTGGCGTTCTGGCCGGGTTCGATGCGAAGAAGACCCGGTCTTCAGTGGAGGATCTGTGAATCGTAAGGAATTTCTGAAGAACTGCGCTGGCGGTCTGTGCGCCTGCGCGGCAGTCAGTTTGGTTTCCACAGCCAGCCTCTCCGCGGCTGAGACTAGCAAGACCGAGGACTGGCGCTTGCCATTTGTGAAGAAGCGCTACGGAAAGCTGATCGAGATACTGTCGAGCCGGATGGACGAGGAAACGATGAACGAAACCCTGCTTGGGGTTGGAACCTTTTGCTCCAGTCTGAGCGACGATTGGATCATCAAGCACCGGGGAGATTTCGACGGTTTCTGCAAGGCGATTGAGCAAGGGATCTCGGGCGACCATGTCGCCTACGATCGCGACAAGGGAATCATAACGATGACCTCGCCAGACAGGACCGAGTGCTTCTGCCCGCTCATCGGCGCGAGTACGCCGAAGGTTGTGTGCAACTGCTCCCTCGGCTGGCAGCAGCATACCTGGGAAACGCTGCTGCAAAAGAAGGTCAAGGTGGAGTTGAAGGAGTCTGTGCTGCGCGGCGGAAAACGTTGCGTCTTTGAGATTCGGGTGGGGAACACCGCTTGAGACGCCGGGGACTCCACGTCTCGCATACCTGGGAAATCACGCATGCATACGATCACGGTACTGGAGCGCCCGTCGTCGGGCGCCCCTTGCCTGACCTAGCTCCATTGCGGCAATGTGGGACTGCAAGTCGCCTGCATTGCCGCAATCGTGAGAATGCTATAAATAGCCTGTCCGTATGACCGGAGCCTCATGGCAACCGACTTCCACCTTTTTGGACCGGCGCACCTTCTCATCCTCGGTGCGGTCCCTTTTCTTGCGGCCGTTCTTGCGGCAGTCCAGCGGCAACTCCCGCGCGGATTCAAATGGCTGCGAGTCGGCTTGGCTGTTCTGCTCGTGTCGGACTTCGTTGCATATTGCGGGTACCAGGCCGCGCACGGCCAGCTTACGTTTCCAGATAGGCTGCCTCTGGAACTCTGCGATGTCACACAGTGTGTTGTCATCCTTGCGTTGCTCACCCTCAATCGGGCAATCTGCGATCTGGCTTACTATTGCGCGTTGGCCGGAGCTTCGATGGCCTTGCTGACACCGAACCTGCTTGAGCAGTTCCCGTCCTTCTTGACAGTTCAGTTCTTTGTTGGCCATGGCCTCGATGTAACCGCCGCGCTATACCTTGTATGGTCCAAGCAGGCGCGGCCACGGCCAGGGTCGGTCGGCAGGGCGATGCTGGCCATAAACATCTTTGCCGCCGCCATCGGTACATTCGATTTCATCTTCAAGACCGACTATATGTACCTTCGCGCCAAGCCGCAGAATGTATCGCTTCTCAGTTTTCTTGGACCGTGGCCCTGGTACATCGTGGCTACAGAGTGCGTTGCATTCGGCCTATTCCTGCTGCTCTATCTTCCCTTCCGGCAAGCCGCAGCGCATCCCGCGCCTCACCGTTGAGGCCTTTCGCGGATGGGCGCTCAGTGGCCGGGAAAATGAATCCTTTCTCCCGGTTACGGCTTCAAACGATTATTCTGAGGGCGGGTTTTCTTGCGGGAGGGAATCCGCACCCGCGGCAGTTGCGCGGGATGAATGAGCCGTTCCAAGGCCATGGATAACCTTCGTCTGGTCGGTATGGGGGTGACCAATGCCCCGTTCGTGCCAGGGTTCTTGAGCAGCGTTCCTTGTTAAAATCTGAGAAGTTTGTCTCGATGAAGGCCGGGCTGGACTGGTGATGCCCGGTTGGCTTCCCCGATTTCCATTCCCAGATCGTTGCTTCGAGGGTTAAGAAGCGCGGCGGAGAGATGAAGACCATGCAACCGACATCGCCGATACCGTTCTCATACGAAGTTCTTCCTACCTCGGGCCTGGTGGCGTACTTCTCGATGGAGATCGCGATGAATCCCGCGATGCCGACCTACTCCGGCGGTCTGGGAGTTCTGGCTGGCGATACGCTGCGCTCCGCTGCCGACCTGGGCGTTCCCCTGGTGGCATTCACGCTGGTGCACCGCAAGGGATACTTCCAGCAGCACCTGGATGGAAGAGGTGTGCAAAGCGAGGACGTTCAGCCCTGGAATCCATCGGACTACTGCACTGAGGAGGGAGCGCGGATTACGGTTTCGGTCGAAGACCGCGTGGTGACGGTGCGTTGTTGGCGCTACGATCTGGCGGGCCGCTTCGGACACGTGGTGCCGATCTACCTGTTGGACACGGATATGGAGGGCAATTCGGGGTGGGATCGGGGACTGACCGACCACCTGTACGGCGGGGATACGAACTACCGGTTGCAGCAGGAGATCGTGTTGGGGATGGGCGGCGTGCGGATGGCCAACGCGCTGGGCCACCGAATCAATGTTTACCACATGAACGAGGGCCACGCGGCCCTGCTGACGCTGGCGCTTATCGAACGGGAGCTGGGCGGCGGTCCGCTGGGCGCGCCCACCGAGGCCGATCTTGCTCTGGTGCGGCAGAAGTGCGTCTTCACGACCCACACCCCGGTCCCGGCCGGCCATGACCGCTTTTCCATCGAGCAGACAATTCGCATTCTGGGAGGCGACCGGACGGCGCGGCTGGAACGGCTGGGCTGTTATCGCGACGGCATGTTGAACATGACGCTATTGGCGCTGAAGTTCTCGCGCTATGCCAACGCGGTGGCGATGCAGCATGCGAAGGTCTCTCGCGCGATGTTTCCGGAGTTTGCCATCGACTCGATCACCAATGGGGTTCATGCGTGCACCTGGGCCTGTGAACCGATCCAGGAGATTCTGGATGCAAATGTCCCCTCGTGGCGGCGGGACAATCTCTACCTGCGCAATGTGATCGACATGCCGGAGAAGGAAATTCTCTCAGCGCACGCCCGCGCCAAGGACGCGCTGTTGGCGGAGGTTGCCGCGCGTACCGGGGTGACGCTCAATCACAAAGTGCTGACGCTGGGCTTTGCCCGGCGCGTGGCTACTTACAAGCGAGCGACGCTGCTCTTCACCGATTCCCGGCGGCTGGTGGAGATTGCCGCCGCGGCCGGCGGATTGCAGATTATCTACGCCGGCAAGGCCCATCCCCAGGACGAGCCGGGCAAGGCGCTGATCCAGCAGGTCGTCGAGGATGCCGCCCGGTTGTCGAACGACCTGCTGAAAATCGTTTATCTGGAGAATTACGGATGGGATCTGGGCGCGCTGCTGACAGCTGGCGTAGATGTTTGGGTGAACACGCCGCGGCGGCCCTATGAGGCCTCCGGCACGAGCGGAATGAAGGCGG
This sequence comes from Occallatibacter sp., assembly GCA_050014655.1. Taxonomy (GTDB): domain Bacteria; phylum Acidobacteriota; class Terriglobia; order Terriglobales; family Acidobacteriaceae; genus Telmatobacter. The sequence goes on from JBEKCX010000006.1 coordinate 21,372, forward strand.
CTCTGAACGGGGTTCCCAGCCTCTCGATTCTGGACGGGTGGTGGATCGAAGGCTGCATCGAGGGTGTCACTGGCTGGGCGATCGAGGACGGCTCCAACGATGCGGAGGAGGCTGCTTCGCTCTATAAGAAGCTGGAGACGGCCGTGGTGCCGCTGTACCTGGAGGCGCCGGAGAAGTGGGCCCGGCTGATGCGCACTACGCTGGCGTTCAACGGATCGTACTTCAACACCAACCGCATGGTGAAGCAGTACACACGGAACTCATACTATCCGGTGAAGCTGATCGAGGGGGCAAGAGTGGAAGAGGCGGCGTTCGCGGACTAGCGTTGGCAGGCAGACGGCTTCTTGCGGTTTCCCGGTTTTTTCGGGGATGGATTGGGAAGGAATGGGAGGAGTGTGGCGCCCTATCTCCGCTTTGCCAGAGTTGCCGCCGCTACTACCGCTTGCCCGTAACTCAGCCCTCCATCTCCAGGGCTGACGAGGCGATGCTGAAAGACCTTGAATCCCGTCGCCTCCAAGCCATCCCTCAGCAATCGCGACAGCCTCCGGTTATGCATGCATCCGCCAGTCAGCATCACATGCTCCAGGCCAGTAGCCGCGCGCGCCAGCGCTGCAACCCGCACAAAGCCGGCCGCCACGCCGGCATGGAATCGTGCTGCTATTTGAGCCTTTTTCACCCCGCTCTGCAAATCCTCGATAAGCGCTCGCCACAGCGGCCCCGCGCCGATCCTCGCCGGCTCGCGGCGCGCCCAGTTCCCGCCTATTAGCTCCATTTCGTAGCCCGGCTCATCGGCTTCATCGACCGCCATGCCTTCCAGTTCGATGGCCGCCTGCGCCTCGTAATCCATCCGCCGCGACGGACGGCGCACGAACACAACCGCCGCTACGGCATCGAAGAGCCTGCCCAAACTGGAGGTAAGCGGCGCATTCACCCCGCGCTCCATCATCCGATCCAACACCCGCGCCTCCTTTTCGCTGGCGCCCACGAGCGCAGCCGCTGACTGCAGATCGAGACCCACGGTGCGCAGCGCGGCAAGCGCCATTCGCCACGGCTCCCGAATTGCTGCTTCACCGCCCGGCATGGGCACATATTCGAGATGAGCAAAGCGCTCGAAGCCGTCCAGCCGGCTAATGAGTACTTCGCCGCCCCAAATCCGTCCATCCGCGCCGTAGCCGGTGCCATCGAGTGCCAGGCCGATCGCCTCGCCCCCGATCCCATGCTCGGCCATGCACCCGGCCACATGCGCATGGTGATGCTGCACGACGATTGGCGTCAGTCCTCGCGCCGCCGCCCACTGTTTCGCCCATTCGGTCGACAGGTACCCCGGATGCAGATCGTGCGCCACCGCCTCCGGCTCAATCTCGAAGGTGTGCATCAGGTGGTCGAGCGACTCGGTGAAGAACTCTAGCCCCGTCAGGTTCTCCAGATCGCCCAGATGCTGGCTCTGGTATACGAATCGCCCGCGAGCCAGCGCGAAGACATTCTTCAGATGCCCGCCGACGGCGAGCAGCGGCGGCGCTTCCAGTTGCAATGCGGCCGGCAGCTCCACCCCCAGCGGCACAAACCCCCGGGCTCGGCGGATCAGCTGCGGCGCGCCATCCACCACCGCCGCCACCGAATCATCGCACCGCTGCAATATCTCCCGGTCGTGCATGAGGAAGACATCCGCAATCGCCTCCAGCCGTGCTCGCGCTTCGTCGTTGTCGATGGCGATGGGCTCCTCGCTGAGGTTGGCGCTGGTCATCACCAACGCCCGCACGCGCCTATCGGCAAACAGCAGATGCTGCAGCGGCGCGTAGGGCAGATAGACTCCCAGCCAGGGAAGCCCCGGCGCCACCGCGTCCGCAATCCCACAACCGTCCTTTCGCCGCGCCAGCACAATGGGCCGCGCCGAGGTGGTGA
>JBEKCX010000007.1:0-19693 GCA_050014655.1 Occallatibacter sp.
TCGCCGATAAGATGTACCTGCGTTGAACCTGCATACCTGTCTAAAGTGCCTTCGATGACGGCACGGAGTTTCTTGGGCCGCGCGGCGCTGATCTCTCCGCGTTTCGCCCGCGCCTCCTGCGTCAACAGATACTCTCGCGCCACCTCGCGGAAGGCGCGATTGAACACGGGAACGTCATGCTTGATGCGAAACCGGATGTCGGCATCCTGGTCAAAGGCGCGTTCACGAGCCGCGCTGATATCGGTCGTCTTGAGCGAAATCGTCTTATAGCGGTCGGCCTTCGGCATCTTCATGCGGCAATACCACATCCGGTGCCCCACGTCGCCGCGCCTGAAGAGAATCAGGCCGGGTTTCAGTTCCTCTTTCTCGGTAAGAAACGCCATGTTGCCTCCTGCTGTTTATTCCGTTCTGTGCAGTTTCCGTGCAGATTTTCCGTGTAAGTCATTGATTCTTCGTAGCTGTGCAGGCTTTGTATAGAATATCATAACAGAATATGTTGTTTATTCTTAATTATTTATGATATAGTTGTCATCCTGAGCGAAGTTTGGCGCGTTGTTTGCGCCAAACGAAGTCGAAGGACCTGCGTTTTCTCCGCCCGACCTATGCGACGGACTTTTGATTCACATCACTAGCTGCACCCGCTCGTCGACCCGCAGCTCATGCAGCGGTAGCAACTGCCGTTGCGCACCATGATCGAGCCGCAGGTGGAGCAACTGGGCGCATCGCCCATCACGTAGAGTTCGCGCATGGCATCGGCCGCGTGGTAGACGCCGCGATCCTTCAGATCGGGGCCGTGCGTCGAGCCGCCGCTGGAGCTGGCCGAAGCCTGCCAGGTCTGCGTCTCCGGCGCGATCCCGCCTGCCCCCGACCCGCTGCCGAAACCGCCGCCCGAGCCGGGATCGCCCGTCTGGCCGCTTCCCTCGTTCAGCCGCCTGACCAGTTCCTCGGCCTGCCTGGCCGCCTGGCGCTGCGACGAGGCCTCGCTTTCCTCCTGATCGCTCTCCGGAATCAGGCTGGGCGAGGAGGGCAGTTGCGATACCTGCGGAGCCAGTCCGGCAAACAGCGTCAACTGCGTCCCGGACAGGAAGCGCAGATGCAGCCAGCGGAAGATGTAATCCATCAGGCTCTTGGCGTAGCCGATCTGCGGGTTCCCGGTCCAGCCGGAGGGCTCAAACCGGGTGTGGGCGAACTTCTCGCACAGCACCTTCAGCGGCACTCCGTGCTGCAGCGCGATCGAAATCGATGTGGCGAAGGAGTCCATCAGGCCGGAGACGGTCGAGCCCTCCTTGGCCATCTTGATGAAGATCTCGCCGGGTTGCCCGGTGGGATATAGCCCCACCGTGATGTAGCCCTCGTGGCCGGCGATGGAGAACTTGTGGGTGACGGAAGCCCGCTCGCCCGGCAGCCGGTGGCGCACAGCGCGCGGCGGCGCGTTCAGGTCCTGCACCGCATCTTTGCCCTGCTCCGAGTCCCCCGTCGCGGCAGGCGCTACCGCCGGCGCGGTGCTGGCTTTGGCTATCTCATCCAGCGCCCGCTGGAAGGATACTGCCGCAGCCAGTACCTGCTTCGCGCTTACCTCCAGCTTCTCGCCCGCCTTGGCCTCCAACGCCTTCATGTCGGCCTCGGCGGCTGCCTGTCCCTTCGCCAGGCGCGTCAGCACCCGGCCGGCCGCGGCGTCCAGCGCCGAGGGCTCCCGTTTAGCGTCCATGCTGGTATTCAGGGGCTGCGTGCCCTTCGAGCCGTCGCGGTAGATGGCCACGGCCTTGATGCCCTGCCGCCAGCTCTCCGCATAGGCCTCCGCGACGTCTTCTACTGTGGCCTCGTTGGGCAGGTTCACGGTCTTGGAGATGGCTCCGGAAAGGAAGGGCTGCACCGCCGCCATCATCTTGATGTGGCCCATGTAGTGGATCGAGCGCGTGCCCTTGGCCGGCTTGAAGCTGCAATCGAAGACCGCCAGATGCTCCGGCTTCACGCCCGGCGCCCCCTCGATCGTTCCCGTGGCGTCGATGTAGCTGACGATCGCGTTGACCTTGTCGTTGTCGTAGCCCAGCTTGAACAGCGCCGCCGGAACAGTGTTGTTGACGATCTTGATCATGCCCCCGCCCACCAGCTTCTTGTACTTCACCAGCGCCAGGTCCGGCTCGATGCCCGTCGTGTCGCAGTCCATCATGAAGCCGATGGTGCCCGTGGGCGCCAGCACCGTAGTCTGTGAATTGCGGTAGCCGTAGCGCTCGCCCTGCGCCAGCGCCATATCCCAGCACTCCCGGCTGGCGTCGATCAGCGCATCGAGTTGCGGCACGCTGAAAGGTTCGCCGCTCGAGCGCGATCTGCCAATCTTGTTCACCTCGGCGCGGTGCAGCCGGATCACATCCAGAAACGGCTCGCGGTTGACGTAAAACCCTGGGCAGGCGCCGCCCTGGTGCTCCACCGAGGCGGTCAGCGGCGTGGCCGAAGCCAGCGGCGCGCAGTGGGCCGCAATGATGGCCGACTGAAGATAGGCCTGCCCGCAGGTGATGGCGGTGAGACTGGCCGCCAGGTCCCGTCCGGCCGCCGAATCGTAGGGCAAACCGAAGGCCATCAGCATCGCCCCCAGGTTGGCGTAGCCCAGACCCAGCGGCCGGTAGTCGTGGGAGTTGCGCGCGATGGATTCCGTGGGGTAGCCGGAGTTGTCCACCAGGATCTCCATCGCCGTTATCACCACCGAAATCGAGTGCCGGTAGGCCTCGATGTCGAAGACGCCCGCCGCGTTCACGTACTTCAGCAGGTTGAAGCTGGCCAGGTTGCAGGCCGAGTTGTCCAGAAACATGTACTCCGAGCAGGGGTTCGAGGCGTTGATGCGCCCCGTGTTCTTCGAGGTGTGCCAGTGGTTGATGGTGGTGTCGAACTGCATGCCGGGGTCGCCGCAGAGCCACGTCGATTGGGCGATCTTGCGCATCACCTCGCGCGCCTTCAGGTTCTCCACCGGCTCATGGCCGTTCACCGTATAGGTGGTGAACTCGCCGTCGCTCTCGTAGGCGCGCATGAAATCGTCGCTCACCCGCACCGAGTTGTTGGCGTTCTGGAAGAAGATCGACGAGTAGGCCTCCGAATCCGGCCCCGAGCCGTCGTAGCCCGCCTTGATCAGCGTGAAGGCCTTGGCCTCCTCCTTGGCCTTGCACTCAATGAAATCCAGGATGTCGGGGTGATCCACGTTCAGAATCGCCATCTTGGCCGCCCGCCGCGTCTTCCCGCCCGACTTGATCACCCCGGCAAAGGCGTCGAAGCCGCGCATGAAGCTCAAAGGACCGCTGGCCGTTCCCCCTCCCGTTACCGGCTCCTTGCTGGAGCGCAGCGAACTGAAGTTCGTGCCCGTCCCCGAACCGAACTTGAACAGCATGGCTTCCGTCCGGGCCAGGTCCATGATGCCGCTCATCGAATCCTCGACCGCGTTGATGAAGCACGCCGAGCACTGCGGATTGTGGTAGCCGGTAGCCGCGTACCTCACCCCGCCGGTCGCGGGGTTCCAGTGCCAGTTCTGGCCGGCCGCATCCGGCTCCAGCCGGTCGCACCCCACGTTGAACCACACCGGCGAGTTGAAGGCCGCCTTCTGCGTCAGCAGCATGTGCGCCAGCTCGTCGTGGAATGCCGCCGCATCCTCGGCGCTGGCAAAGTACCCGCCCTCCAGGCCCCAGTCGCGGATGGTCTCCGCCACCCGTCCCACCAGTTGCCGAACCCCGGCCTCCCGCTCCGGCGTATTCAGCCGCCCGTGCAGGTACTTCGAGGCCACAATGTTGGTGGCCGTCATCGACCAGTCCGCCGGAACCTCCACGTCCTTCTGTTCGAAGATCGTGTTGCCCTTGGCATCGGCGATCGACGCCGTGCGCCGTTCCCATTGCACCTGGTCGTACGGCGAGACGCCCTCGGTCGAAAAGCGGCGGGGAAACTCCAGTCCCCTCCTGGGGTTGGAAGCGTGAAGAGCAGCGCCGGAAGTCTGTACCTGAGTCTTGTTCATGAAATCCTCTCAATCGGCAAAAAGCCGGTGCGTCTCCTGCCCCATCCGCCACGGCGTGGCCTGGAAGGGTGCGGGGTCGATCTCTAGCAAAGAACGGGAAGCGGGGGATAAGACGACCGCGAGTTCTCTTCTCTGTGCGGACTGCCGGAGGTTCCTCAAGCCGGAATTCGTCCCAATCCGATTTCAGCCGCAGATGAAAAAATACCGCTCTCTGTTGTGCATGTCAACAACAAACCACAATATCTTGTATTTTCTTTTCATTTCGCGCATCTCCCTCGCAAACAACGGCAATCGCCTGTGGAAAGCTCAAAAGCCCCTTGCACTGCGCGGGGATGAGCCTTCGAATCTGCCCCAAATCCTGTGCAACAGGAAGGTCGGCGGCCGGTTCCAGCTTCATTCAGAAGCCTAGTCCTCGCCGCCGCCCGGCACAAGGCGCAGAATCGGTGCACTTTGACCCCACCGCTGTGCAACCTGTGGAGATTCGGGAGAAATCATTAGATCCCCTCCGCGGCGGGCCGGACCCCCTCGGCAACCAATGGGCAAGCTATGGCGGCCGCCGCACAACGCTTTCCTACTCGGCGAAGATCTCTCCGAGGGCCGCCAGAGCGGCGCTCAGGGCTGCTGGAGCTATCGCGCCGGCGCGTTGTACCAGCCACGTCTTGTCGATCGCGCGAATCTGGTCAAGCAGGATGAGACCCTCCTTGCCGCCATGCCGGACGGCGATGCGGAAGGGCGCCGGGTGGCTCCCGGTGGTCATGGGCGCGACAATCGCCGTGCGCAGATAGTCGTGCATCTCCGGCGGTGAGATCACCACGCAGGGCCGCGTCTTCTGAATCTCGCTGCCGATGGTGGGATCGAGATTCACCAGCCAGACCTCGCCGCGCTTCACCACCTCAGCTCCGCGTCCGCTTCATTGGCGAATTCGGGAAGAACCAAGGCATCGCTGCCGGCCGCCGCCAGCTCCCTCGACGCCTCCGCCCAGCCGGCGCGCGCCGCGGCCTTCGGCCTTCGCAAGACCAGCGCATCCCCCTCCACCCGCATCTCCGCCTGGTCCACAAGCCCCACCTGTTGCAGCAGCGGCTTGGGAATCAGAATCCCCTGCGAGTTCCCCAAACGCCGAATAGTTGCCAGCATATCGCCCTCCGCGTTATAACAATGTTATCACACAAAGCGATCTTCGGAATCCTCCATCGGGGTTGTGGGCGATGGTCCAGCCTCCGGTTTCCCCGTCACTCGCGCACAAAATAGGACCGGCAATCCTCAGAAACTTCGCCTTCGAGTGGCAAAAAGCACAAGACTTGCCGGTTGTTTCACTGTCAAATCCGTGCAGCGCCTCGCATCGGGGCGCCGGATCGACTTCGCGCTTCCATCGCGCCGCAACAGATGGTGTTCTTTGCCATCTGTTCCCGGCGCACCATCTCTAACTGTTTGAATGATATTGTTGAACTAAATACCGCGCTGCGTTGCTATAAAAGGAGTTAGGGAGAACAATCATGAGCAGGTTCAGGTTGCCGGCATCTTCGTATCTTGGGAATCGTTGCTTCCATTCAGTGCTGGTTGCTGGTTTGAGCACGGCCTGCGCGCTCGCGCTCAGCGGCTGCGCGGCTGTGCAGGTCAAGCTGGGGATGAAGGTCTACCTGGCCAAGACCCCCATCGCGTCCATCGATGTCACCCAGCCCAAAGGCCCGGGAATCGGGCCGGGGCAGAGTTCGCCTCTGGTGGTCGAGGTCACCCAGCCGGACGGCAAGATTCTGCAGACGGCAGGAGCAGGCAAGGGCAAGGTCATGTGGCAGGATCTCGTGGTCACGCCAACCGTCGTGACCGTCAACAAGAAAGGCGTCCTCTCCCTCCCCAAGGATCCCAGGAAGAGCGAGGGGACGCTCCCGCACGTCGTTATCACGGTGCCTAGCCATCCGGAGCTTCGCGCGGAACTCGACATTCCTCTGCGCTACGATTACAACTTCGTCTCCAATTTCTCCGGCAGCCCCGGCTCCAGCGGCATGAACGGCACGGATGGATCGAGCGGCACGAGCGGCAGCTCAGGCTCCATGGATCCGAACAATCCCTCTCCGGGAGGAGACGGCACAAACGGAGGCAACGGCTCGGATGGGCAGGACGGAGGGCCTGGAGGAGACGCGCCGCCGGTGCAGGTCCAGGTGACGCTCATGCCGGGGAGCCATCCACTCCTCCAGGCGAGCGTTGCAGCGGCAGGTCACCATAGGCTGTACCTCGTGGATCCCCAGGGCGGTTCGCTGACGGTAAAGGCCGACGGAGGCCCCGGAGGGTCAGGGGGAAGAGGCGGGCGCGGAGGCCAGGGTGGTTCGGGCGGAATGGGATCGCCCAGCGGCAGCAGCGGCAGCAACGGCAGCGATGGCCGCAACGGCTTCGATGGGCCGGCGGGCAGGGGCGGGCTCATCACCGTGACTTACGATCCGCAGGTCAAGCCCTACCTGGCCGCGATCCATCTCTCCAGTCAGAATGGCCCAAAGCCGGTCTTCCAGGAGGCGCCGGTGGCTCCGCTGTGGTGAGCGAGGCCGGCAGAGAAATCCCATGCAGTTCGAGGAGGGACGGACAAGATTCTGCGCGGCTAGCCGGCTGGGTGGCCGAGGTCTCGATGTTGAGACCTGGGAGACCGCCTCAGAGGAACAATGGGTATCGAAGACCTTCAGCCCGCTTGCAGATCATTTCCCTCTCCGCGCGCACAATGGAAGAATGAACTCGCACTCCCTCCGCCTCGTGACACTCTATCAGCCATGTGCCCGGTCCGTACCCCCAGCCGCCCCCCTCCCCCTTGGGGAGGCCACCTTTCGAACCTACCACCGCTTTTAACTCGCACGGAATCAATTGTTTGTAATTATTACCCAGTGCCTTATCGGTAATTGTAAGCCTCGGATTTTGGCCGCATTCCAACGCAGAAAGGCCGCTATTTCAACCGGAAAGGCCGTGATTTCGCCGGCTGGCCTCGGCTTCCCACGAATTTGGCCGCCCAATTTTGGTACAACAGCAAGCGGCCAGTGCCCTAGCCCAATGCGGAGCACTGGGAGATGATAGGAGCAAGTTGTGAGACAACCGATCCCGAAGACCCCGCGCCATCGGCCCGTGGCTCCAAAACGAAGCGGAGGTTGTCGGCAACAATGGCGACAGCGGCCTTGAGTTCCTTCTCGAATGTGGTCACCGACTTCTCCAGCCGCTGCAGATAATCGTCCCGTATCCGGTCTGCGTTGCGGCTCAGTTCCGTGTCGATGCAGGCCAGCATCCGGCTATAGATAGCCCGGCGCAGCATGGACTTCGGCAGGACAAAGATCAGCTTGTCAAGCTGGCGTTGAAACACGGGTTCCGTGCTGTAGTGCAACCGGCTCTCCACCGCCAGGGACGAAGTCAAAGCCACGGGCGCAACCGGAACATCGAACAAGCCCCCAGCGGCCCTTTGCAAGCTCTCCAGCACGGCGTTCGTTCGTTCCACAAACCGGCGCGACAACGCCCCCAGTTCCAAGTGGATGCGCTCGTCTTCCTGCGCACGCCAGTCCTCAAAAACGGCTTCAACCTCGCCCAGCATGAAGCGATCGAGCAACTCGGCAAGCTGTTCCCGGGTCTCGTTTGGATGCTCGGTGCTGAGCTTGTTCAAACGGCTGCGCACACGCGGGGCGGCCGAGGCAACGTGATCCTTCAGGTCCTTCTCGATACGGGCAATGAGCGTGGCGGTATCCTGCCGCAGCAGATGGCTCACATCCTTCAGTTCCTGATCCGCGGTAGCCAGAGTCTCCTGGAGCGAAAGCTTTCTGCGGGCAATATCCTCGCCGGCCATGAACCGGGCGCGCTCCCCAACCATGGCTGCAAACCGCAGCGTAGTTGCAATGCGCAACAGATCAATGGCCACCGACTGAAAGAGCGTCTGCTCCTTCTCCTCGGCGGCAAAGTGGTGAAGGCGGGCCATGAGCGGGCCCATGGCGTTGCGCTCATGGGGCGCGTACTCCAGCCGCTCCTTCATGACCTGCCGCGCGGAGAGCGGAAACACCTCCGGCATCTTGATGCCGACATGGTTTCGCAACTCGTTCTCAAGGAACGATACCAGGGCTTCGACTTCATCGGGCGTGGAGAGGTCCGTTTTGTTGATGACGAACAGAAGCTTGGGCACATCCAGCCGAATGCGCCGGAGGAAGTCCGACTCGACGGCAGTGACGGGCGGGTCGACGGAGAGAACCACGATAGCGGCATCCACCTCGGCAAGAAAATCCTCGGTCGTCGACGTGTTATCCCGGTAAGTGGAGCCGATTCCAGGCGTGTCGATGAGGTCGACGCCCATGCCCAGAAGGGGCGAAGGGTACTTGACCTCAGCCGAGGCGACCTGCTTTCGGTTCCCTGGGTTGCCGGCTTCCGTGATGTACTCATAGAGCAATGCGACTGGAATCTGCTCGACTTGACCCGTCCGGAAAAAGATCTCCGCCGAGGGAGATTCTCCGTACGTGACCTTGGTAATGACGGAAGTGAGCGGCAGGACTCCCGTGGGCAGAATCCTCGCGCCCAGCAGCGCATTGACAAAAGAACTCTTGCCCCGCTTCGTCTGTCCCATCACGGCCAGGTTGAAGCGATTCTTCTTCAACTTGTCGGAAAGCGCTTCGAGCGACGCGCGCAAGTCCTCGGACTGGTTGCCCTCAGCAAGAGCGGAAAGCTCATCGATGGAGCGGAGGAGAGACCTGCGAACCAACTGGATGATGCCAGACTCGCCAGCCGCAGAGTATGCCATGGCGTACCTCTAGGACCTTTCGAGAATTCCCAGGGCTTTCGCGGAGGTCCAAGAATAACGTAGCACATTCACAGGGAGATTGCGATCAACCTTTCTCAGCCAATGCAATCGCCGGAATGAGATGTACCAAGAGAGGAACGGGACCGGGCGCGTTTCGCGGCCGGTAGAATGGATGCGTGACAGAACTGCTGCAGAATTCAGGGGAAAGGATGGGTGCGAAGATGGCCAGCGAAGTCCAGGATGCAGGGACGATGGTATCGGGCTGGAGAGGTTTGTACAAGCTGGGTGGAGCGGCTGCCCTCATCGCCGCTATCCTCTTTCGAAGAAACATGGCGGAGGAATATCTGCTCGGCCGGCTGCTCGGAATCTTCTCGTCGGGACCAAGGGGGCTGCCGGGCAGCGCGCTGGAGTGTTTTACCGTCTTTCACACCCACCGGCTGATTGGACTCACGCTGCTCAACCTGTTCGACATAGCCAACTACGCTCTTGTAGCCCTGATCTTCCTTGGTCTATATGCCGCGCTGCGGCGGGTGGGCCGGGGTCTCATGACGCTGGCCACATCGCTGACTCTGATGGGCACGGCAATCTACCTCGCGTCGAATCAGGCCTTTGCGATGCTGGCGCTGAGCGACCGGTATTGGAGCGCAGCCACGGACCCCCAGCGAGCGATGTTGCTGGCCGCAGGTGAGGCGTTGCTGGCCATTCAGAATACCGCCGCGACCTACGGCTCCGGCATCTACATCAGCTACCTCCTCGTCAACGTTGCCGGGTTGATCGCCGCAGCCGTCATGCTGCGCAGCGCGGCCTTTGGCAGGACCACCGCCTATGTGGGAATTCTGGCCTACGCCCTTGGTCTCGGCTATTACATCACGAATTCGTTTGCACCGGCTCTGAATGTCATTCCGATCGCCGGCTCCGCTCCCTTCCTGTTGATTTGGTACCTGCGCGTCGGCTGGAGGCTGCTTCGGATTGGGCGGGAACGCGAAGTCGGGGCCGCGTTCGACGGCCCGGTACAATGAAAGTGTGATGGAACTGGTGCAGATCGAGCCGGCGCGGAAGGTTCCGGCTCCCAAACCCGAGTGGCTGAAGGCGCGCGCGCCGGTGGGCGAGAACTACCACAGCCTCAAGCGTTTGGCGCGGTCGCTGGGGCTCAACACGGTGTGCGAGAGCGCGCAGTGCCCCAACATCGGCGAGTGCTGGCATCACCGGACCGCCACCTTCATGATGCTGGGCAACCTGTGTACGCGGCGCTGCGGATTCTGCGCCGTGCCCAAGGGCAGGCCCGCGCCCATCGACTTCGACGAGCCGCGCCGCGTGGCCGAGGCGGTGGCCGCGCTGGGCCTGCGCCACGCCGTCATCACCAGCGTCAACCGCGACGACGACCTGCTGGGCGGGGCGCGCGCCTTTTCCCTGGTCATCGAGGAGATTCGCCGCCAGGCGCCCGCCTGCCGGATTGAGGTGCTCATCCCCGATTTTCAGGGCAACCGGGAGGCGATCGGAATGGTGGTGGAGGCGCGGCCCGAGGTGCTGAACCACAACGTCGAGTCGGTGCCGCGGCTCTATCGTGTGGTGCGCTCCGGGGCGCGGTATGAGCGCTCGCTAGAGTTGTTGCGCTACTCCAAAAAGTTAAGCCCCGGAGGGGTTACCAAGTCCGGGGTGATCGTGGGCCTGGGCGAGGAGACCTCCGAGCTGCTCCAGGTCTTCCGCGACCTGGCGGCGGCCGGTTGCGACATTCTGACCATCGGCCAGTATCTGCGCCCCTCGCGCGATCACCTCCCCATGGCTCGGCTTTACACGCCGCGGGAGTTCGCCGAGCTAAGGACCGAGGCGCTCGGGATGGGCTTCCGCCACGTGGAATCGGGGCCCTTGGTGCGGTCCAGCTACCACGCGCACGCGCAGGCGGCCGCGACGGGGCTCGCGGGAGTGGCTTAAGAGATTCCCGTTGGCGCCGGCCTAGACCAATTCGTCCGGCTTTTGGAGCCTCGCCGCGGCGAGGATTCGCTAATATAGTCTTTTGGAAGCAGCGAGGAGAAAGATGGCAGTCTCGATAATGGCCGGAATTCCGGCGCTCAAGGAACTTAACGCCGGCCTGCGGCGGCGGATGGACCAAGCTGTGGCTACCTTCCAGGCCAGCCTCGCCTCCACGCGCACGGGCCGGGCCAACGTGCACATGATCGACCAGGTGAAGGTGGAATGCTACGGCACGCACATGCCCATCAACCAAATGGCTCAGGTCTCCACGCCCGAGCCGCAGCTGATCGTGATCGCGCCCTGGGACCCCAGCACCCTCAAGGAGATCGAGAAGGCTCTGCGCGTGGCCGATCTGGGCTTCAATCCCATCTCCGACGGCAAGGTGCTGCGCGTGCCCGTTCCGCCCATGACCGAGGAGCGGCGGCGCGAGGTCTGCAAGCACCTGAACAAGGTGCTCGAAGAGCACCGCACCGCCGTCCGCAATGTCCGCCGCGACGGCAACGAGGCCCTCAAGAAGCTGGCCAAGGAGAAGAAGATCAGCGAGGACGACGAAAAGCGTGCCCTCGAAGAGGTGCAGAAGATGACCGACGAGGAGATCCGCCGCATGGAAGAACTCTCGCACAAGAAGGAAGCGGAAGTGATGCAGGTGTGAGGGGCAGCTCTTCGGTCCATCTCCCATGAGTTTCGCTGTCTGGTTCTGTTGCGCTCCGGCAGCCGGCGCATGCGTCTTCGGCGCCGCCCGGAACTGGCGCCTTCAGTTGGCAGTGTTGCGGACGCAGGTCACAGAGACGCCGTTCCGGCTTGAGGGAGCGGTGGTTTGCGCCTGGCCCGCCGCATAGCTCGAAGTTCCCTCTTTGGCCGCTGAGCTCTGGTCGTCACGCAGTTGGAAGTATTCATTGAGTTCGACTGCGGGAGTTTGGGATGAATCGCCGATTGCTTAAGCCCTTGTTCGCTCTCGGCATAGGGATGCTTGCGCCTCTTGTCGCGGCAGCGCTCCAATCCTCTTATCAGCCCGCCACGCCCTCGGCCGCCCAAGCTTTCACAAGCGTCCTCGACCGCCATCCCATCGTCGCGCTCACCTTTGACGATCTGCCCGCCGCCGGCAGCCTGCCTGCGGGTGAGAATCGCACCAAGATCGCCGCCGCCCTTGCCGCTGAACTCAAGGCCGCGCATCTCACGGGCACATACGGATTTGTCAACGCCGTCAAGCTCGAGAACGATCCCGACGCCCAGCAAGCCCTACGCATTTGGGTCAATGCCGGCATGAACATCGGCAACCACACCTGGTCGCACATCTCGCTCACCGCCAACACCGCCGAGGCGTTCGAGCGCGAGATCGCCCTCGACGAGCCGGCTCTGGCCCAGTATGCCGGCGCGCGCGACTGGCGCTGGTTCCGCTATCCCTTCCTGTGGGAGGGCGACACGCTGGAAAAGCGCCGCGCCGTGCGCTCCTGGCTCAAGGAGCACGGCTACCGCGTAGCCCAGGTCACGCTCGACTTTGAAGACTACGCCTGGAACGACGCCTATGCTCGCTGCTCCGCCAAGCCGGATCAGGAGGCTATCGCCTGGCTGCGGCAGAGTTACCTCGACTCTGCTGCGGAGTACATCCGCCTGGGCCGCGAGGAATCGCGCATCGCCTTCGACCGCGAGATTCCCAATGTGATGCTGCTGCACGCCACGGCCTTCACCACGCTCATGTTGCCCGACCTGGTCGATCTGCTCCGCAAACAAGGCTTCCGCTTCGCCACACTGCCAAAAGTGGAGCGGGACCCCGCCTACGCGCTGGACCCGGACGCCGCGCTCCCATACGGCGGCACCCTCCCCGACCAGTTCATGGACTCCCGCCATCTGCCCTATCCACCCTTCAAGCCCAAGCCGATGGACAAGCTGAAAAGCCTGTGCCGGTGAAGCCGCGGCAGGAAACCGCCTCAGCGCTTACCGCAGCCGTTCCCGCACCTCGGGCCGCACCAGATAGAGGAAGAAGACTAGGTTCAACAACCCCTGCACCAGCGCAGCCCCCTGATGCAGGCTGGCGAAGATCCACAGGTTGTAGACGGCCAGCAGAAAGACCGCGGCGAGGGCCAGGGCCCAGGCCCAGCGCAGCAGCAGCAACAATCCGGCGCTGGCAGAGATAAAACACGCGGCAAAGAGAAGGAACAGCGGCGGATAATGCCGCCCGGCCACCACGCCTAGAACGATGACCGCGGCCAGCGCCAGCAGGTATAGGCTGATGAACGCCAACGCTGGAAGCGGCAGCAAATCCCGCCCTGGCGGTTGAGCCCGGCTGCCTTTGCCGCTGGTATCGGGGTCCGTCATAGCGTATGCAGGTAGGCCAGCAGATCGCTCAACTGGTCGTCGGTCAGTTGCGTGGCCGGCATGTTATTCCGTCCGTGCAGGATCACCTGCGTAAGCCGCTCGTCGGTGGGCGGCGCGCCCGAAGGCATGGCCCTCACCTTGGTCAGCGCCTGCAACCCCGGCCCGTTCAGCGGACGCGTCGTGGTCGGGTGGTGGCACTTGGCGCACTTCTGCTGATACACCTGCGCCCCGCGCGTCTCTTCCATGGTCCACAGCGCCTCGGGCTTTGAGGCAGGCAACGAACGGCAGCCGGCCATCACCAGCACTCCGGCAAGGGCAATCGCAAAGGTCAAAACGCTCAGGGAACAAATAGGAAAACGCGTGCGCATCTGCTTCCGATGATACAGGCTCACTCCGCCGCCGCTATAGCCTCGGCGATGCGGTCGATAGCCTGGACCTCGGCTTCGCTGCCCGGCCGGTGGCCATTCACCAGAATCGAAAATGCCAGGGTCTTGCCGCTGGCCGCCGTCAGATAGCCCGATAGCGCGTTCCCCTCGTTCGATGTGCCGGTCTTGGCCCACAGCCGGCCCTTCAATGCCGAGTCCTTGAATCGCCCGGCCAGCGTGCCGTCCACTCCAGCCACGGGCAGCGTCTCGCGCCAGGCCGCTCCCCACGGCTGCCGCGAGGCATACGCCAGGAGTTGCGTGCAGGCGCGCGGCGCGATCTTGTCGTCCGGGCTCATGCCCGAGCCGTCGTAGAGAAAGAAGTCGCCGTCGTCCACGCCGGCACCCAGCAAAAACTGCCGCACCACACGCGCGCCCTCGGCAATGCTGCCGTCCGCTCCATGCACCTTGCCCAACAGTCGCAGAAGCAGCTCGGCATGCAGGTTCTGGCTCACCTTGTTGGTGACCATAATATCCTCGGCCACGGGCACGGAGACGTGCCTGGCCAGCACCTTGCGGCCCTCCAGCGGCGCGGCCGCCGTCGCCAACTCGGAACGGCCCAGCTTGAGCGGTTGCGCCCGCTCGGCTCTGAAATCGCCCGAGTCGATCGAGTACTTGTGCCGCGAGGTAGCCGTTCCCGTGACGTTGACTCCCCGGCTCCTGAGCGCCTCCGTGAAGGCCGCCGCCGTGAACTCCGCCGGGTCCTCGACGGCCAGCGCCGCATGGAACCCCTCGGCGGGCGCCGTGCCCCAGGCGCGCACCAGCATCGAGCCAGGCCGACGTTCGAGCCCGGGAGCTGCGGCCTGCCCAGAACCCTGTCTCGCTCCCGGCGCAGCCTGATCCGCAGCCGCAGCCGTCATTGTGCTGTCCAGCGTGTAGTACTCCACATTCGGCGTCCACTCGGCGGTGGTCGCCCCTGGTGCGTCCCCGCCCGGCGACTCCCGATCCAAGGCGATCATTAGCTCCGCCGTGTTCTCGTTGAAGGTCAGCGCGGAGACCGGCGCGCCGTAACTCCACTGCAGGTCGTCCCATGCCCAGGCCCGCCCGTAGGGCTCGTAGAGAAAGAAGGTGTCGTCGCCCACCACGCTGCCGTCCACCGTCCGCACGCCTGCCTGCTCCACCTCTTCGGCCAGCAGGTTCAGCACGTCCATCGCCTTGGGCGGCTTTTCTTCCTCGCCAGAAGAGGAACTGGCCGCCGGCGTGCCCGTAGTGGCCCGGCCCGCGGCAGATGGGTTCGCGGCAGCCGGAGCCGCCCCCGGCGGACCAGCCTCCGGCTCCCGGTACGGATAGCGCCGCGCGTTCAGCGTCGGGTCGCCCACGCCCAGCAGGATCAGGTCGCCGTGCAGCACTCCCTGGCTGTCGATCTCGCCGCCGGCCACCACGTTCGTGGTCCAGGTGAGCGTCTCCACCGGCAGCAGAGCGAAGGCCGCGGCGGTGGTCGCCAGCTTGGCGTTCGAGGCCGGAGTAAACAGCCGCCCCTCGTTCAACCCGTAGAGCGGCTGCCCATCCAGATCCGTCACGCTGATGCCGAACTCCGCATGGCTCAGCGCCGGCTCGGCCAGAATCGCCTGAATGCGATCCGCAAGCGGGCCTTTTGCCGGTGCAGGCCGTGCCGCCGGATGCGCCACGGGCTTGGTGCCGCTGTGCGCCGGAACCTGCGCAAAGCCCGCGTTGAGAGAAACCAAAACCGCCGCCAACTGAAGCAACAGAACTCGCCGAGAGACCGTCATGGACGGAGTGTAGCAGGAGGCGCAAGGGAATGCGGCGTACCATCGTAGAAGGGGATGAACTCCCAATGTTCGACCCACCCTGGAGGACGCGGATTTGCATCTTCGATTGCAAGCCTGCCCGAATAAATGAAACCACCTGAGCGCACGATGGCTGAATGGCGGCTGCGCACCCGCACTCTGGAGTTGGGCCGGCGCACGCTCATCATGGGCGTGGTCAATATCACGCCCGACTCCTTCAGCGACGGCGGGCGCTTCCTCGATCCCGAGGCGGCAGTGACGCATGCGCTGCGGCTGCTGGACGAAGGCGCGGACATTCTCGACCTGGGCGCGGAGAGCACTCGGCCCGGTTCGCGCGCGGGCGGTGCGGCCGGTTCCGAATCCGCCCCCGCGGTGAGCGCCGAAGAAGAACAGGCCCGCCTGCTGCCGGTTCTCGAAGGCATTCTGGCCGACCGGCCGGAAGCAATCGTCTCCGTGGACACCTACAAGGCCGCGACGGCGCGCGCCGCCCTCGCCGCCGGCGCGGAGATCGTCAACGACGTGAGCGGCTTCGAGTGGGACCCCGGAATGGCAGCGGTGTGCGCCGAATCCCGCTGCGGAGTGGTGCTGATGCACACGCGCGGACGTCCCGAGGAGTGGCGCACTCAGCCGCAACTGGCTCCCGCTGAACTGCTGGCCACGGTGCGCTCGGGGCTCGCCGCAAGCCTGGCCGCTGCCGCCCAGGCGGGCATCGCGCTGGAGTCCACCGTGCTCGATCCCGGCTACGGCTTCGGCAAGCGCTTCGACGAGAACTATGCGCTGCTCGCCCGCCAGGCAGAGCTGCTCTCCCTAGGCCGTCCGCTGCTCGCCGGCCTCAGCCGCAAGTCGTTTCTGGGCCGCACGCTCGCGCCGCTCTACGCCGGAGCCACTCCGAACGCCGAATCCGTCCCTTTCGCTCCGGTTGAAGCGCGGGAAGCGGCCAGCCTCGCCGCCCTGGTGGCCGCCATCCTCCACGGAGCTTCCATCGTCCGCGTCCACGCCGTTCGCCCCGCGGTCGAAGCAGCGCTGATTGCGAACGCGGTCCTCGGTGCGCATCGAACCGCTTAACAATGCGAGCCTCTTGCAGAATTGCCTTCAGGCTATGGATTGTGCCAGGGCACGACTTCATTCGTGCCGCAAACGGCCAATTTAGATTCCGGCTTTAGCCGCCGCAAAACTGCAAACTACTGAAAACAAAACCGCAGGGGCTAAAGCCCTACATGATTTTGCTGCTCTTCCGGCACGACTGAAGTCGTGCCCTGACACTCTTTACGGACTCAATGGAATTTTGCAAGGGGCTCCTAATTCCGGGTTTGCAGGGCGATTCAGAAATTATCTGCAAGGTTTTGAAAATAAATATAGGGGGGTGGGGGTATTAATTAAATCGTAACGGGTGGAGGGTACGGACCGGGCGGATCCCTGACAGATTAAACCGGCGAACGCGGACGCAACTTCCACTGCTGCGACGACTTCTTTCATGAGTTTCTCTATCCCCATTGTGCGCCGGTGGCGCGTAATGTTACGCAAGGGGCAGGGGGTTGTAGGTTTCCAATTCCCAGGAGCGGAACTCCCGGCGATGAAACGGCTAGACCGGAGAATGGACGGTCGAGGTTTGTGCTATCCCTGGTGCCCAAAGGCGAGGCACCTGGGGCACCCATCTTCAGTGGTTGTGCGCACGGCTACCCCGGCACCTGGGCCACCCGGCGATGAAACGGCCAGATCGGAGAATGGACGGTCGGGGTTTGTGCTATCCCACCCTTCCATCCGCCGCGGCGGACCGCGGCGACGGGAAGGATGGGGCACCCACTTTTGAGGGATTGTTTAGATTCTGAAGAGCTTAGGGTGCGCCACCCGGCCGATGGATATCTCGCTCAGCGCCTTGGGCAGCCAGCCAAGCTACAGTGCCTGGCCCCATTGCGGCCAAGGCAGAAAGGCAAAGCTGGCGGCGGCGATTGCATGGCTCAGGGTACTCCTCATCGGACCATGGCGATGGACGTCTAAACCGCTTGCTGTTACTTTTCCGGCTTTGCCGGGTCGAAGGCTATAAGGCAAAGACAGCCCGCGCGGGCTGCGACTTCAACCGGCGGAGGAAAGCGCAATGAGAAACCCCAACGCAAAGGCCACCCCGATCCATGTTGTCGGCGTATGGATTGCAATCCTGCCTTTACTCGCACCCGGCATTGTTTTAGGAACCGACATGCCAATCTCCTCGCTAGTCCCGATGGTCCAAGAAGTCAGGAGGGACTTTGCCTCGATTCATCAGTTCAGAGTAGTCCAACTCACCAGCTCTTACGACGGTCCCAGCGACGTGATCGTGTCCGGAAAGCGATTCAAAGATCATGGATGGCATGTCGAGGTGTTTCGCAAAGACCGTGGCCACCTGATCCCGAAGTGGGACTCGGAACAGTCCGCGACGGGCGTCGAATTCACGGAGGTACAAACCCCAAAGATCCGAATGTGGAATTACGGCCACGATTACGGCGTCTTGATTGAAGGTTGCGCGTCACACAACTGTTCGGATGGCCCCAGAGGATACCTGTGGTTCTCAGGCGATACCGGTCTGGTCGGAACGGCGAGGGTCACGGCTCAGGGCCTGGACAAGCCGGTCGCCGACCGTCAAACCTACCAGGTAGAATTCTCTCCCTCCATTGACGAAGAGTCCAAAAATGCACTACAGGAGGCAATCTGCAGCGACCGCGCAATAGTGAACAAATTGGGCCTCCCATTCACATGCACGGCGCATTGGAGACAACGAGGAAGCCCTTGAAATCCGAGACCGCCCGGCTCTCCATTCAGTTTCCTGTAACATGCCCGGCTGGAAACGTCTCTGCCCGTCCTGATTGATTAGGGCGCACAGCAGCCGGCCCGCCTCTGCCTTCCGCCGCCGCTCTGTCCGCACCGAACCGATCTCCACTGCCGGGCGGCCCAGGTCTGGTCTGCCGCGGCGGATCAGACCTGGGATTGCCCCTTTTCCCGTCCCCTCTTGTTCGGATTCACCGAACCACCGGCAGGCCGGCGAGGGCCATGGCGATCTCCTCTGCGGGATATTCGTAGTTCTCCAGCTTGCCGGCATGGTATGCGATGTAGGACTGCATGTCGAAGTGCCCGTGGCCGCTGAGGCCGAAGAGGATCGTCTTGGCCTTGCCTTCTTCCTTGGCGGCGAGGGCCTCACGGATGGCGGCGGCGATGGCGTGGTTGGACTCCGGCGCGGGAATGATGCCCTCGGCGCGGGCAAACTGAACGCCGGCGGCGAAGGCATCGAGCTGTTGAACCGAGGTGGCTTCAATCAATCCCAGGTCCATGACGTGCGAGACCAGCGGACCCATGCCGTGGTAGCGCAGCCCGCCCGCATGGATTCCCGGAGGCATGAACGCGCTGCCCAGCGTGTGCATCTTGACCAACGGAGTCAGATGGCCGGTATCGCCAAAGTCGTAGGTGAATCTGCCCTTGGTGAGGCTGGGGCAGGCGGCCGGCTCCACGGCAACGATGCGGGCATGGCTCTGGCCCTTGAGGTTGCGGCCCACATAGGGCATCGCCAGGCCGGCAAAGTTCGATCCGCCGCCCGCGCAGGCAATGACAACATCGGGGTCGTCGCCGGCCAACGCCATCTGCTCGATGGCCTCCAGGCCGATGACGGTCTGGTGCAGGAGCACGTGATTCAATACGCTGCCCAGGGCGTACTTTGTGTTGGGGTCCTTGGCGGCCACCTCGACGGCCTCGGAGATGGCGATACCGAGAGAACCGTTGGAGTCGGGATGCTGGGCGAGAATGGCGCGGCCGGACTCGGTTTCGGTGCTGGGGCTGGCGGTGACGCTGGCACCGAAGGTCTCCATCATGGCGCGGCGATAGGGCTTCTGATCATAGCTGACGCGCACCATGTAGACCTTGCACTCCAGGCCGAAGAAGGCGCAGGCCATGGACAGCGCCGAACCCCACTGGCCGGCTCCGGTCTCAGTGGAAAGCCGCTTGGTGCCTTCCTTCTTGTTGTAGTAAGCCTGGGGGACGGCGGTGTTGGGCTTGTGCGAGCCGGCGGGGCTGACGCCCTCGTATTTGTAGTAGATATGTGCGGGCGTATCCATGGTCTGCTCGAGGCGGCGGGCGCGATAGAGCGGCGCGGGACGCCATTGGGCGTAGATCTGACGGACCTCGCCGGGAATCTCGATCTCCCGCTCGGTGCTGACCTCCTGAAGAATCAGGGCCATGGGAAAGAGCGGGGCCAGGTCGGCGGGGCCGATGGGTTGGAGCGTGCCGGGATGCAACGGCGGCGCCATGGGCTTGGGCAGGTCGGCGGCAATGTTGTACCAGGCAAGTGGGATGCGGGATTGCGGGAGGTTGTACTGGATGGTTTCCATGCCCGAAATTGTATCAGCGGCGAGAGGCTTGTTGCCGTGACAGCGTGCGCTGTTTGCGACTTGGGAATCGGGAAGCGGCGGGCGAGAGTGTATTTTGGGATTGTATCGATGGAGGGAGGAGGTCGGGATGGCGCGAGTGGCGGTGGTGGGGG
>JBEKCX010000008.1:0-19631 GCA_050014655.1 Occallatibacter sp.
AGCAGGCGCAGGTAATCGTAGATCTCGGTCGCCGTCGCCACCGTCGAGCGCGGGTTGCGGGTCGAGTTCTTCTGCTTGATGGCAATGGCCGGAGCCAGCCCGTCGATCAGGTCCACATCCGGCTTCTCGATCCGCTCCAGAAACTGCCGCGCATAGGCCGAAAGCGACTCCACATACCGCCGCTGCCCCTCGGCGTAAATCGTGTCGAAGGCCAGCGAACTCTTCCCCGACCCCGAGACCCCGCTGATCACCGTCAGCATCCCATGGGGAATCTCGCAGGAGATGTTCTTCAGGTTGTGAGTCCGCGCGCCGCGGATGATGATGGAGTCATTCAAAGGGAAGGCACCGCGAAGAAGTTGTCCGGCCGCATCCCTGTCCCCTCAGCGAGGCTCAGGGCGCAACCAGCCATTCTCCATTATAGGATGCGGCGGCCGGCGGCGTCGGTCACTGTGCAGCTTCCGGTCTTCCGATGATTCGACAACAGCTCGGAAGCCTCGTGGTCAATTGTTCGGTCTCTTGTCGTTGTGGCACACTGTGAACCATGAAAACTCTCAGGTATGTTGAGCTTAAGAGCGGCCATTCCGATAACGGTCCCGCTTGGATTGGCTTTGTGACGTCATCGAAGACTGGCCGAACACCGTACTTCGATGGGCGGGGCCTGATGAAGCTGAAGGGCCAGCGGCGCGGCGAAATGGGAGGCAACTATGTTGACATGGAGACCGGCGAGTCATTTTGGATTTTCGGCGTAAAGAAGAATGGCGAGGATCGCCACTGGGCTGGTTCGGGAAAAGTCTTGGTTGAGGCCGCAGCAGTTTCTGAGTACTTGCAGGCAGTCGGGTCCACGACGCTTGATAAATCAAGACATGAGGTAACCAACTCCATTCGCCAAACGGATATCATGAGAATCTCAAAACTGGCAAATGCAGCTAGCAAAGGTTGGGGGGATCATCCGGAGGGCCCATATTCACTCGTCCGCAATGTGACTCTCTCAGCACCAAATCACGAGTAGTCGCCTTCGCGGCAACGGCGCCCGCCCTGCCTCACGCCCGCTTGCGCACCTCGCGGTCCAGGCGGTCCATCCAGACCAGGTAGCTCAGGAACTCCCAACGCGAGACCCAGAAAAACCCCAGAATCTTCCCCATGGTCAGCGTCTCGGCGGGCATGCCGGAGTAGGTTTCAACCCGCCAGCGCATGTAGGGGCTGCGCCAGAAATCCAGCCGATGGCCGCGAGTCGCATTCCACATGAATCGGATCGGAGCGAGCAATGTGTTTCCTTCTGAATGAAGTATAGACGGATTCACTCCCGGCGCGCTGGTCCGGAGCGGGAGACGGCGAGGCAGAGCGCCGGTTGGGAGAGCGAAGCCTGCCGCTCCTCCGTGGGCAGCAACGTCTATGGCCCCAGCTTGCTGAACAGGCTGTTCGATTGCGAGTCGAGCTGCGCGATCACGTCCTCGAGCGCCGTCTGCTGGGTTTCGGAGAGCGATAGCTGCGTGGAGACCTGGGCCACGTCGGCCTGCATCAGATTGGTCTGGGCCGTGGTCAGCTGGGTCTGATCGCTGGTTACGGCGTCGGAGGCGGCGGTGAGCTGGGTAATCGAGTTGTCGATGGTTACGCGCTTCTGCGAGACGTAGTTCAACGCCGTGCTCAGCGCCTCGGTATCGCTCACGGCCTGGGTGGTGTTCACCGTGCCGGTCGAGTAGTCGGCCACCAGGGAGTTCAGGGCGGCGAAGACGCTGTTCGCGCCGGTGCCCAGAAAGATCTGGCTGCCGGGCACATTCAACTGGATCTTCTGGCCGTTGGGCGTCTCAAGATAGTTGATGTCGTTGTCGCCGTTATATGCGGTGATAGCCGGCGACGCGCCAGTCGAGGTAGCGAAAGGACTTGTGGAAGTTTGGCCGCCGGCAAAGATGTACTGGCCCTGGTAGTCGGTGTTGGCCAGCGACTGCACTTCGTTGAGAATGCCGGTGATCTGGTTGCCGATGGACTGCACGTCGCTGGGGTTCATGGTGCCGTTGTTGGCGCTGGTGGCCAGCGAGATGGCCTGGGTGAGCTGGGAGACCACGCTCCCGAGGGTCGAATCGGCCACCTGTAACTGGCCGGTGACCAGACTCGAGCTTTGCGTGAAAGAGTCGTCCTGCTGAATCTGGTTGAGCAGCAGCACATTCTGCCCGGAGGCAACAGGATTCTGGCTCAGGGACGAAATGCTCACGCCGCTCGACAGCTCGGCGGTCAACTGCTGCTCGCTCACCTGGCTCTGGTCGAGCGCGCTCGCCAGGTTCGAAACATAATTCGGATCCACCCGCATTCAATTCCTCCGGGAATTGTGTCCTGTCATGGGCGCCCCAACCTCGCCTGTCATTCTGAGCGAAGTCCGCCGCGGCGGACGCAGTCGAAGAACCTGCGTTTCGTTCCTTTGCGGTTAGGGTAGGACAGCAAGCCTTAAGAGACCGTTGTCTGCTCGCCCAGGTTCAGGGCCGAAGCCATAACCGTGTTCAGCATCGTGAATACCTGCGACGCCGCCTGATAGCTGCGCTCCAGCGTGCTCATGGACGAAGCTTCGTCGTCCAGGTTGACGCTGGAAAGCGCGTCGTTCTGGGTTTTCAACTGCGTTACCGAGGCGTTCTGCGCCGTGTTTTCGGTTTGCACGCTGGAGACGGTGGAACCCAGCGTGGAGACGAAGTTCGAGTAGTAATCGGTCGGCGTCGGGCCGCTGCTTATGCCGGCAAAGCCGTTCTGGCTCTGTGTCGATTGCGAGGAAGCCGCCGCGGTCTGGCTGATATTGGCCGTCCCGGCCGGCGAAAACAGATTCCAATCAAGATTCAGCGCAGCAGCTCCATCGGAGAGCCCGGAGAAGGTCATGCCGCTCACGTTCGCGGCTGGACTGACCAGGTCTCCGGCCGGATTAAAGCTAAGCGTGCCGGTCGCGTTTGCCGACACCACCGGATCGGCAATTACGCTGCCGGCGGTTCCGGTGGCGCCGGCGATGGTCAGTACACCGTTGGTGTTCGAGACTGTGACGCCAGTGATTCCTTTCGTCGTCAGCGCGGCATCCAGCGCCGCCACGTAGCCGGTCGGCGGCGGACCAGTGGCGCCCACCGCCTCACCGGCGGTCACCGGCGGCGCGATGATCGTAGCCGTGCCCAAGGCAGTCTTCCCGGTAATCGTCAGATTCGTTCCGGGGTTCACCGTTTCCCCGAGGCCGAAGCTGTAGCTCACCTGGTTGGCAACGCTAACATCGGGCGTCAGCACATCCGGCATCGAGACGCTGTAATCCCACGCGTTGCCGCCCTCGTTCGTGTAGGTCACCGTGGCGTTATAGCTATTGCCCAGCGAATCGTAGACCTCCACTGTGCCGGTCGTGGCGCCACCCAATGGAGTGGTTGCGTCCAGCGTTTGGGTCATGCTGAAGGCGGTTGTCGCCAATGGCTGCATGAGCGATTCATTGGCGAGATTCGCCATGGCGATGGCATTCGAATTGTCGCCCGTTCCCTGCCCCAACCCGGCAGCGGCGATCTGGTTGGGGTCGGTCATGGTCACGCTCATGTTGGCCGCGCTGCCGGCAACAGCCGCCGGTTCATTGAAGATGTAAAGGGGATTGGCTACCGTGCCGGTGGCTCCATCCAGATCGGTTCCCGTGTTGTTCAGCGCGTTCACATTCGTTGAGACGCGGTAGGCCAGTTGATCGAGCGAGGTCATCACGGTGGGAATGTCCTGGTCGCGCGCCGTCAGATACCCGCCTAGCTCGCCGCCCCCGCCGGCCAGTTGCGTCGTCACATCCGTCGTACCCACATAGAAGTGGGTAACCCCGCCCACGGTCCCCGTGGTCAACTGAAAGCTGTTCCCTTCGGAGAGCAGCAACTGGCCGGAGGTGGTGGTGATCGAGAGGCCGTTGTTCTCGGTGGTGA
Source organism: Occallatibacter sp. (assembly GCA_050014655.1). Taxonomy (GTDB): domain Bacteria; phylum Acidobacteriota; class Terriglobia; order Terriglobales; family Acidobacteriaceae; genus Telmatobacter. Next base: position 3,906 of record JBEKCX010000008.1, read on the forward strand.
TCTGGTTGATTCCAATCAACTGCGAAAGCTGGCTGATGTCCTGCTGGCGATCATCCTCCAGCGTGCTGGCGTCGGCGTTGGGCGACGTGGACTGAATCTGCTGGTTCAACTGCGCGATGGCGCTGGTCAGCGAGTTCACCTGGCTGGTCACGCCGCTCGCCTCCTGATCCAGAGCCGACCGCTGCTCATTCAGGCTGGCCGCCGCGTTGGACACATCTCCGGCCAGAGTCGATGCCGACGAAAGCACTTGCTGGCGCAGCGCATTGTCGGTGGGATTGGCCTCCAGCGACGAAAAGGAGTTGAAAAAGCCGGTGATGTCGCTGCCGATGTCTCCCGCTGTCGCGCTGGCCGAGCCCGAATCCGGCGTAAACAGCGCCTGCACGCCGGTCAGCGCCGCCAGCCGCGCGCTCGATGCCGAAGCCAACTGCTGCTGTTGGTCGAGCCGCTCCTCCAGCACCCGGTCGCGCAACGACGTAGGGCCCGTCTCCGTCACCCCCGACCCGTAGGAGGCTCCGTTGATTTGAACGGGCGGGTTCTCCCGCCAGTTGGGGATCTCCTCCGTATATCCAGGGGTGTTGGCGTTGGCCACATTGTTGGCTGCTATGCTAAGCGCAGACTGATCGGCGTCCAGCGCCCCCGAGATCAGACTGAATGCGGAGCTAATTGTCCCCATCGCCGCTCTCCGTCCGCACCGATTCTTGTGTCGGCGCCTCCCGGTACTCCAACAGGCCCCCGCGCAACTCCCGCAGGCGATTCATTACATTCAGATTGGCCCTCGTCGCCTCCAGCACTCGAGCGAAGATCGCCATCTCCCCCGCGGCCTCCCGCGCCTGGCTGGCCAACACGGCGCGCTCACCGGCGCCCGCCGAGCCCAGATCCCGATTCAGCGCCTGGCACGAAAGCGCCAGCTCCTCCAGCCGGTCCGCGTCCAGCCGCGCCAGCGCCCGCGAGGCGTCCACCACCAGCTCCATCAGCTCCGGGCGCTCCTGCCTTTCCCAAAACTCCTCCATCGCCCCCATCCCTTTCCCTGCTGCCGGGACGCTCCGCTTTCCATCTCTTTGGAGCCCGGCAAGCCGGTCCAACTCCCGCGTTCATCCGCCGCGCCCGCCGCGCCACAGTGCCTGCCTCCGGCCCAGCCTGTCCAACGAATTCCTATCCCATGCCCAGCATCGAATCGACGACCTTGGAGGCTACCGCCGATGCCGGCACATTGTAGGTTCCCGCCGCAATCGCCGACTGCACGCCGGCCACCTTGCCCGCGCGTACGTCCGCATCGGAGGCGGTCAGTGAAACCTCGCTTCCCGCATTGCTGAATGTCGCCAGGTCACTCGCGAACGCGCTCCTCCCGGTTGGGGCATTGCTCCTGCTCTGGGGCGCGGCCGGGGCCGGCTGCGCCACTCCCAATAGCGACTTCAATCCATCGAGACTGCTGCGAATGTCCATTTCTCTTGCTCCTTGCCGGGCCTATCGGCAGATCTACTAATCACTCTAGTCATTCAGAAGTTCTCAAGGCGGTATCGCCGTGCCGATTTCCGGTTACCGTCCCGGTTACTGCGCGGTTACCGGAATGGGAGAGATCCTTGACGATCCGGTTCGCAATTCCGAAGCCGCCCCCCTGGCTCAGCGCCTGGGCCAGAGCCTCGGATGCAAACTCTCCCAGCGCGCCGAAGGAGCCTGAATCGCTATCCGAGTCCTCGTCCGCTCCGGTGAGCGAGTCGGCCCGCGTCATCGGCTTCATCAACTCCTTCATCATCTGCGCCTCAAACTCGTGCGCCGCACGCACCAGCCTGGGCTGCGGGGCTGCCGCACCTGCCGTGCCGGCCGCCGCCGTTGCCGCCGCTATCGCTTGCATTACAGTACCTCCAGGTCGGCCTCCAGCGCCCCGGCCGCCTTCATGGCCTGCAGGATCGAAATCACATCCCGCGCGCCCGCCCCTGTCCGTTGCAATTCCTGGACCAAATCCTCCACCGTCGCGCCTTCTTTCAGGTCGATGCGGTTTACCGGCTTGTCCTGCGCCTGAACCGCCGTTTGCTGCACCACCTGCGTCGTTCCCGAGCTGAGAGGACCAGGCTGTGAGACCAAGGTCTCGGAGATCACATTCACCGAAAGGCCTCCGTGCAGTATGGAAACCGGCTGCAGGCGGACCGTGCCCCCGATGACCACCGTGCCGGTCCGCTCGTTCACCACCACGCGCGCCCGCGGATAGACCTCGACCTCGACGGCTTCGACCCGGTCCAGCAGCGCCGGCAGGTCCTCGTCCGGAGTTGCGGCAATCTCCACCCGCCGGCTGTCCACGGCGTGGGCTCGCACCGAACCCAGCGCCCGATCGATGGCCGCCGCCATCCGCTCGGCGGTGTGGAAGTCGGCGTCGTTCAGCACCACGCTGACCGTGTGCATCTGCTTCAGATCGAAGGGAACCGGCCGCTCCACCAATGCCCCGCCGGGGATGCGCGCGGTGGTGGGGTGGTTGAGCTGCTTCGAGTTGCCCCCCGACGTGGCCATGTAGCCGCCCAGCACCAGAGCTCCTTGAGCCTGCGCGTAGATCTGCCCGTCCGGCCCGTAGAGCGGAGTCATCAGCAGAATGCCGCCTTCGAGCGACCGCGCGTCCCCGGCCGAGGAGACGGTGATGTCCATCTTGTAGCCCGGACGGCTGAAAGGCGGCAGCGTTGCCACCACAAAGACCCCCGCCATGTTCTTCACCTGCATGTTGTTGGCGCTGTTGGACCCGGTTTGGGGTACGGTGATGCCCATCCGCTGCAGCGCCGAGAGCAGTGTCTGCGCCGGAAAGACCGTCTGCGAGCTGTCTCCGGTGCCGCGCAGCCCCACCACCAGCCCATAGCCCACCAGTTGGTTGTCCCGAATCCCCTCGATAGTCGCCACATCCTTGATGCGCGCCAGCTTCGGCGCGGACTCGGTACTTGCCGACGCGACCGTCAGCGCCAGCGCCACCGCCAGCGCAATCCAGCGCCGGACCGGTTTTCCCGGCCGCTCTGCAACCGTTCTCTCCCTCGCATCCCGCATCGACAATCCCTACTCCCTACTCCCTAGAAGATCAGCAGCCTCTCCAGAAAGCGCACCAGCGGGTTCTGCCGGTAAGTGGAGTCGTTGATGATGCCCTTGCCGGTCACCTCGAGTTCCAGGTCGGTCATGGCCGTCGACAGCACCTGGTTCTGTGAACTCACGTCCTCCGGGCGCACCAGCCCGCGCAGCTTGATCAGCTGCGTCTGCTGCGAGAAGGTCAACTGCCGCGTGGCCTGCACCACCAGCATTCCGTTGGGCAATACGTCCACTACTTCGGCGCCGAAGGTGGTCGCCAAACTGGAGTTGGTCGTGCTCTGGCCCTGCGCCGTCAGCCCCGAAGAGGCGCTCATGCCGATCAGGTTCTGCAGGGCGTTCGAGGCCTTCAGCTTGCCGAACAGCGAGGTCAGCGCAGAGCTGGCGTTCGAGGCCCGGGAGTTCTTGACCTGCCCGTCGGTCGAGGCAGCCAGGCTTTCCGTCACCACGATCGAGACCACGTCGTGCAGCCGCACCGCCTTGGCGTCAGTGCCCAGCCGCACCAGCCGGCCCTCGGAGCTCCAGATCGAGCCAGGCGTCTTCACCTCCGCCGCCTGCTGCGCTCGCACCCGCTCGATGTAGGCGTGCAGAGCCGCTTCGGGGGGCGTCGGCTTGGCCGTCGGCAGAAACGGAATCCTCTTGCCGTCCAAAGCGCGAACAGGCGCCGCCAGCGTCACAGCCACGGACACGGAGAGAATCATGGCGCAAAGCACTCCCGGCTTCATGGCCGCGCCTCCGTCTGGGGTTGAAGCTCCGCCCGGCCCGGCCCCAAAGCCACGGCGCGCACCACTCTGCCGCCGATCTTCAGCCGCGCGTCGAGAACCGAGCCGACCACCGCCGGGCTCAGGGCAACCGCCTCCAGGCGCGCTTCGACCACCGGCGTATTCTCTTCGACAATCAGCCGCTCTCCGGCGCGAATCACCGTTCTGGGTTCCAGCACGGACGGCTCGAAACCGGCCTGGCTCTGCTGGACCGGATTGCGGCCGGCTTCCACCAGCACCAGCAGCCCTGGCCCGCCCGGATGATCGGCATTGCGTATCAGCAGCCACCGGGCTCCGCTGTTCGGGTCGTCGATCTCGCGGACGATTTCGGCCCCGGCCTGCACCTGGGCCAGCAGCGGCGGCGAGATCAGAATCCGCATGCCGGGACCGGTCACGGCTGCCGTCTGCCCGCAGGCCCAGGACGCCGCTGCCATTACCATCAGCGCCGCGCCCCAGCGCATCGTCCGTCCCGTTCCCATTCCGCCTCCGCCCTCTCATGCTTGATGTATCTCTTCATCTCTACCTGGTCATGTTATTGACTTGAGAGTACATATCGTCTGCCGCCTTGATGACCTTGGAGTTCGATTCGTAGGCCCGCTGCGCCAGCACCATCTGCACAAACATGGTCACCACGTCCACATTCGAGTTCTCCAGGTAGCCCTGCTGCAGCGTGCCCAACCCCTCCGTGCCGCCGGGGTTGCCCAGCACCGGGTCGCCGGAGCTGAGCGTGGTCTGCAACAGGTTCGATCCCATGCTTTCCAGACCGCCGGGATTGGGAAAGGTGGCGAGTTGCAGTTGCCCCAGTTGCGAGGGGTTCTGCTGCCCGGCCAGAGTCGCGTTCACCACCCCGTACTGGGTAATAGTGACGGCGGTGGCGTTGGAGGGAATGGTGATGGTGGGAATCACCGGGTCGCCGTCGGTGGTCACCAGCGTTCCCTGGTTGTTCAGCTGAAACTGGCCGGCGCGGGTGTAGGCGATGGTGCCGTCGGGCCGCTGCACCTGAAAGAAGCCGGTTCCCTCGATGGCCACGTCCAGCGGGTTCGAGGTCTGATTCAGCGAGCCCTGGGTCATGATCACCTCGGTGGCGGCAGATTTGGTGCCCAGTCCGATCTGCAGCCCGGCCGAGACCGTGGACTGGCTCTGCGCCGCCCCCGGCGTCACCAGGTTCTGGTAGACCATGTCCTGAAACTCCAGCCGCAACTGCCGGAATCCGGTGGTCGAGGAGTTGGCCAGGTTGTTGGCGATGGTGTCCAGGTTCATCTGCTGCGCGCTCATGCCGCTGGCGGCGGTATACAAGGCTCGAATCATTTCGACTCCCTCCGGTCGTCCAGTAGTCAGTGGTCAGTGGTCAGTTCTCAGTACTCCCGGTTTTCCATCACCCTGCTCCTACCCCGACTTTGCCTGTTGATTCCCGATCACTGACAACCGATCACTGTTCCCTGCCGTTCACACTCGCGGCAATTCCTCGCTGGCGGTCTTGTTGAACTCAATGTGGAAGATGGTCAGCGCCTTCTGCATCATCTCCGCCTGGCGCTGCATCACGATCAGGTTCAGCGATCCCTGAACTACGTCCTGGTTGGCGGCCTCGATCGCTCCCTGGTGGACGGTTGCATTCTTTCCCGGCATCGGAGCGATCCCCTCGGGAGCGATGTAGCGGTTGGCGCCCTCGGGCGTCATCTCGGCGCCCGCTGGAAAGGTGAAGACTCCCACCGTGGCCACCACCCCGCCAGCCACGGAAAGCACGCCGTCCGCGCCCACCGTCACCTCGCCCGGCGGAACCAGAATCGGCTGCCCGGCCACCGACAGCACCGGTTCGCCCGCGCTGGTGACCAGTTGCCCGCTCTGAGAGCGGTGGAAGCCGCCGTCGCGGGTATAGCGGATGCCGTTGGGGGTCTGGACCTGAAAGAATCCCTCGCCCTCGATGGCCAGGTCGAGGACATTGCCGGTCTGCTGAATCGCGCCCTGGGTCATGCTCAGCCGGTCGCCGCCCAGCAATCCAAAGTTGTTTACCACGCGTCCCAGTTGCGAGTCCAGGGCGTCGGGGCCCAGTAGCACGGAGCGGAAGTACTCCCGCTCCGCCCGGTAGCCGGGAGTCCCGGCATTGGCCAGATTGGCAGCCGCCGTGTCCAGGGCCTGGGTTCGAGCCACCAGCCCGGTCATCGCCGCGTAGTAGCCGCTGTCCATCGAGCCCTCCTCCTGCCGCTCAAGGAGCGTGCAGGTCGAGGACCGGAAGAGACTCGGAAGAAATTAGAAGAACGTCAGAATTGAAGCGCGGAGGGCAGGGATCAGCGATCGGAGACGCGGGCAGGCGCCAGCCTCGAACGGCTGGCTGCTAGCTTGTAGCTGATCCCTGACCCCTGACCCCTGATCCAGGCTTTACTGCAGCCCATCGCAGATGATGGTCACGGCAAAGCTGGCATCGTCGAAGCGGTAGGCGTGATCCAGCTTGAACTCCGGAGCCTGCACGTGGAGGTGATAATCGCGGCCGGTGATCACGGCCGGCACGCTCAACCCGCAGTTGGCGGCTAGCTCCGGCACCTTGCCCTTCCACGCTCCAGCCAGCATGTTGCAGAGCTCGCCGATCCCATCCTTGACCGTGTCGTCGACCTCGGAAAACTCCATCCCGGTCATGTGCGCGGCGATGCTGATGGCCGTCGAACTGCCGCTCTTGAAGACGCACGCGCCGCTCAACACCCCGCCAAAGCCCACCACCGCGGTCACCGACTCCTGTTCCTGGACAATCGGTCCCGGCACCCGCCAGCAGTTGACCCCCAGCATCAGCCGAAACACCTCTTCCACGCTCGCATCCAGGTTCCGCGGATCGGAGACCAGTTGCACGGATTCACGCAACGAGACCGCCATGGTACGCTCCATTTCGTCTGTGCCGCCTCCGCGCGCTCGCACGAGAGCGGCAGTTCGCGCGCCGTTCAACAGCATTTCAACCCTCTCCGGTCACGCCGCATTCACCAGCGGCAGCACCCGTTCCTTCACCTGTTCGGCCGTAAACGGCTTGCGAATATATCCACGCGCGCCGGCCATAATGGCCTGCTTCACATGCTCCTCGCTGGACTCGGTGGTGATCATTACTACTGGAACGCCTTGCGCCAGATTCTGCGCCCGTATCTGGCGCAGAAACTCCAGCCCATCCATCGAGGGCATGTTGATGTCGGAGAGGATGAGATCCACGTTCTTGGACTTCAACACATCCAACCCCTCGGCGCCGTTGCAGGCCTCGTACACCACCATTTGGTCAAGGCCGGCCTGGCGAAGCGAACGCTCCACAATCTTGCGCATTACCGAGGAATCGTCGACGATCAGGGTTCGGATTTCACGCATGTACCAGGCTCCTCTGCTGGATTGCCTATCGGCTCCGCTCCTGAATTCATGAGCCGGATCGAACCCCATTTCTCCCCGCCCCCGCCCTGGGGGGAACCGGGGCTGAGATGTCGCGAAGACTGTCTTCAAGCGCACGCCGGCTCCGGGTCTTCCCCGGCGCCTGTGCTTGGCTTTGCGGCAAGTTCTGCAGAAGCAACGCGTTGCCGCCATTTATCCGGGACGCCGTTCGGCCAGCAAGCGCTGTGAAATCAGCGGCTTGCAAGAGGACCAACTAGCGGCTCTAAAGCCCCAGCTGCTCCCCGATCAGCCGGTCCACCAGCGCCATCAGATGCTCGCCCGTGCGCGCCAGCACGAATGCCGAGGCCGCCCCGTCCCAATCGAGCTTGAAGCTGGTCGAAAGCGCCGAAATCCAGATCTGCCGCACCGGCGCGTTGGGCGTAATCACAAACTTGCCCGCCGGCTCCTCAAAGAGCACCTGCAGCGCGCCGCCCTGTTCCTCCACCTCGAAGCCGGCCTCGTCCTCCTCGCGTGCAATCAAGTGCTGCATCAGCGAGTCCAGAGCCGTCCCGGCCAGATCGCGAAACTCCAGTTCGTCCAGCATGGTTTCAGTCTAACAACTCTGCGGGCGGCGAGACCTCAACCGGGCGATTGGGCGCTGGGTGCTTTGAACGGTGCGAACTTTGGCCCCGAGGAGCAGACTTCCCAAAACGGACCTGCAGTCGCGGACTCCGGCATTTCTGGGTTTATTTTGGGATTCCGTCGGTTTTTCTCCGCCTTTTCACCGGAAACTTGCATATCATTCACCTCATTCCCGTCATACTCCCCTCAGGTTCTCAGCTCTCAGACCTTGCCTCGGGAGGGAAACATGATGCGTGTGCTGTGGCTGGCAATCGGAGTTTTGGCTGGATCGCAGGCAGCCTGTTGCCTTCAACCGCAGCCGCCCGTCCTGGCCAGCCAACTGGTCCGCGAGGTCGTCTTCAACGAGCTCAGCGACCACCGTGCGCATGGCTATTGGCGCTACTGGATTGAGCGGCGCACGTCCCGGGAGACGCGGCTCGAAGATCAGGTGGAGACCGCCGAAGGCCCCATCAACCGCATCTCGCTGAGCAACGGACGCCCGCTCAGCCCGGAGGCCGAAGTTGCGGAGCGGGAGCGGCTCCAGCGCCTGCTTGCCTCACCCGCCGAACAGGCCAGGCGCCGCCAGGAGTATGAAGACGACGAAAACCGCATCGGCCGGATTCTGGCCCTGCTGCCCGATGCCTTCGTCTACGACTATGACGGCGGCGACAAGGACTGCCAGCGCCTCCGCTTTCGCCCCAATCCGGCTTATCCCGCCCACTCCATCGAGGCGCGCATCTTCCACGCCATGAGCGGAACGCTGTGGGTGAATACGCGCTACAAGCGGCTGGCCCGGCTCGACGGCCGCGTCGACGAGAATGTGGACTTCGGATACGGAATCCTGGGCCGCCTCTATAAGGGCGGATGGTTCAGCCTGCAGCGCACCCAGGTCAGCTCCGCGGACTGGAAGACGGAGCGGCTGGAGGTGCACATGATGGCCCGCGCCCTGCTCGTCAAAACCTTTGCCCGCGAAACCAGCGAGGCGCGGGGCGGCTTTCTGCCGGTGCCTGCGGGCATGAATCTGGCTCAGGGAAGGCTGCTCCTCGAAGAAGACCAAACCCAGGCCCGAAACCAGGCTCCCGCCTCGGCCCCGGACAGAACCTCCTTGATTGCTCCAGCCGCCCTCGCCCTGCGCCGCTAGGCCGCATAAGCCCATCGCTTGCCGGTTCGCTCCGGCGCCGGCGCCCCACCACTGCCTCAAAATCGGACAATCTGCCTCGAACTCGGTCAATCTCTGTAACAAACTCGGACATTCTGCCTCGAATTCGGACATTCTGTCTCGAAAACGGACAATATCTTAATAAGGAGTTAAAGTTCTCTCCCGCCGTGCCGATATGCGAACCATGGCAAGCCCTTGAACCGGCCTTCAAACGGGAGCGCCTGAAGATGGGAATCACTCCAATCACCAACCTCAACCCGCTGACCCTCGCCCGCTCCGTCGAGAGCGACGATGAGCCGCTGCCCATGGAGCGGGTCGAACGCTCGACCAGAACCGGCGACGAGAAGTACACCCCCAGCAACGGTAAGTCCGCCCGCGGCGCCGAAGACGACGAACCGGGAGACGAACTGGAAGAGCTGCCCGTCGAAGACGAAGCCGAGCCAGCCGCGCCGCCAACTCGCAACGATGCCAGCCGCCCCATCAGCTTCTTTGCCTGAGCGCACGCGCAAACTCGCTCCAAGGCCTTGACGGAGCCGGTAGAGGGGGCCTCGCGCGCTTCTGAAGAACTACATCGCAATGATCGGCGCGAGCAGTGCGTCACGCTTCCGAGCCGGCTTCCTTCTGCGCACTCATCGCGCGCAGCGACTGGTCATACGGCGCCCGCAGCACGCCGCGCTCGGTCACGATGGCGGTTACAAATCTCGCCGGAGTCACGTCGAAGGCCGGGTTGCAGACTCCCACGCCGTTGGGGGTGAGCTGCCTGCCGCCGTGGTGGGTGACCTCAACCGCCGCGCGCTCCTCGATGGGGATCAGGTCGCCGGTCGCGGTAGCCATATCGACCGTGGACCAGGGAGCGGCCACGTAGAACGGAATGCCGTGCTCCTTCGCCAGGATCGCCACGTTGTAGGTGCCGATCTTGTTGGCCGCGTCGCCGTTGGCCGCAATGCGGTCCGCGCCCACGACCACCGCCTGGATGCGCCCGGCCCGCATCAGGCTGGCAGCCATGTTGTCGCAGATCACGGTGGTGGGAATGTGGTCGGCCATCAGCTCCCAGGCGGTCAGCCGCGCGCCTTGCAGAAACGGCCGGGTCTCGTCCGCAAACACATGAATGCGCTTGCCCTGCTCGACCGCCGAGCGGATCACGCCCAGAGCGGTTCCATAGCCGCAGGTGGCCAGAGCGCCGGCATTGCAGTGGGTCAGCACTCCTCCCTCGTCCGGCAGCAGCGCCGCGCCCAATGCGCCCATCTTCCGGCAGGCGGCGATGTCTTCCTCGTACATCGCATCCGCCTCGGCGAGAATTCTCTCCTGCACCCGAGCCAAGGTCGCGCCTTCATCGAGCAATTCCGCAAAGAGCCGCTTCATGCGGTCGATGGCCCAGAAGAGATTGACAGCGGTGGGCCGCGTTGCCGCCAGGCGCGCGCAGATCCGCTCGAAGTCGGGCGCAAACAGATGCGGCGTCGGGGCGCTGGTGCGCAGCGCGCCCAGGGCGATGCCGTAGGCGGCCGAGACGCCGATGGCCGGCGCGCCGCGAACCACCATGGTAACGATGACCTCGGCTACCTGTTCGTAGGTGCTGGCGAGTACGTAGCTCTCCTCCAGCGGGAGCTTGGTTTGATCGATGAAGCGGACCCCGTCGGGGGTCCAGGTGAGGGTGGGAATCATGCAATCCCAGTGTAAACGGTGGGGCGGCAGGGTTCAGGGGTCAGGGATCAGGGATCGAAGATCGGCCGGGGGCGCCGGATGCGCGACCTGTTTTCGAGGCTCCAGTGGGAGGAAACGGGTCGCGCTGGAACCATCTCCAGTTTTCGCTGGACTTGCCTCGGCCCCAATGCGTAGAGTGATTGCGGTACTCTCCATTGCCTTTTTTCCAATTCCAGCGGCTCGCCCGGCGCCCTGACCGGCGCCTGTGACCGTGCGTGCAATGCGTCGATTGGAAGACAGCGCAGAGCGGACAATTCTCTTCAAAGGAAGCGGGGGAAACATTCATGGCCACACGATCCACACAACCGGCGGCAAGCGCGCCCAACTATACAGTGCCGTTCATTATCGTCACTGCCCTGTTCGGCATCTTCGGATTCCTCACCAGCCTCAACAACCAGTTGGTGAACAAGCTGAAGGAGGTTTTCCATCTCTCTCACGGGCCGTCGATGCTGGCCACAGCGGCCTGGTTCTTCGCCTACCTTGTCTTTTCTGTGCCCAGCGGCAAGCTAATCGAGAAGGTCGGCTACAAGAGCACCATGGTGATCTCGCTCTTCGTCATGGTCGCCGGCGCTCTGTTGTTCGTTCCCGCAGCCAACATGGTCAGCTTCCCCATGACCCTGTTTGCGATCTTCGTGCTGGCCTCCGGCGTCTGCGCCTTGCAGACCTCGGCCAACCCTTACGTCGCTATTCTCGGCCCCGAGTCGAGCGCCTCTGCCCGCCTCAACCTTGCGCAGGCCTTCAACTCCGGCGCTTCGGCTCTGGCTCCGTGGGTTGCGGCCACATTCATTTTGGCAGGCGCCGGCAAAGCCTCCACGGCGGCGGCCGAAGCCCACATGCTCGAAGGGCCTTACGTCCTGATCGCCGGCGCGCTGCTCGTGCTCGGCTTTGTCGTCATGTTTTTGCACCTGCCGGCAATCGCCATGGCCGCATCGTCGGGGCAGGCGGCGGGCGCGCCCAGCCGCGGCATCTGGAGCTACTCCCACACCGTGCTGGGCATGGTAGGCATCTTCTTTTATGTGGGTCTTGAAATTGCCCTGGCCTCCATCGGCATCCAGTACTGCCAGGCTCAGGGGATGAGCAATGTGCAGACGGCGGGAGTCATGGTTACGCTCTACTACCTCGGCATCATGGTGGGCCGCTTCGTGGGCAGCGCGCTGATGAGCGTAATCAGGCCCCAGAAGATGCTCGTGGTTCTGGGCCTCTTCGGCGTCGTGCTGCTCCTGGTCTCGATGTTCAGTACCGGGCCGCTCGCTATCTGGAGCCTGGTGCTCTGCGGCCTGGCCAACTCCATCATGTATCCGACCATCTTTGCCCTGGGCATCGCCGAACTGGGACCGCTGACCAGCAAGGGCTCGGGCGTCATCACCATCGGCAACGTGGGTGGAGCGGTAATTCCTGTCCTGTTTGGCGCGCTGGCCGACACGATAGGCAAGCATTATGCCGTCGTCCATGACCTGCAATTTCTGCCCGGAGGCTTGGCCGACAAGGTTGGCATGCAGTACGCATTCGTTGTCCCCATCGTCGGCTACCTCTTCATCACCTACTACGGCCTTTCGGGCTACAAGCCCAGCAAAGCGTAGCCGGCCACGCATCGTTCGCTTCAAACGCCTCGGCCCTCCGGCTCCAACCGGAGGGCCGTGGCGCGCAATGGGATCGACTCACGCTTCCCACGGGTTCAGGAGCGCCACGCCGATGGGCTCGAAGTCGGAGATATTGCGCGTGACGACGGTCATGCCGTGAACCATCGCCGTCGCCGCAATCAGGGAGTCCCGATAGGAGCGCGGGTTGGGAACGTGCAGGGCCGCGCATCGCAGCGCAACGGCAGCATCGACCGGCAGGATGCGCCCGGCACACGCGGGCAGCACATGATCTTCCAGCCATGAGCGAAGCATGGCTCCCTGGAACGCATCGCGACGCTCCATGAGCAGTGTTCCTCGCTCCAATTCCAGAACGGTGATGGACGACAGGAACATGGATGCCACCGGCACGCCTTCTGACCAAGCCCTTACGCGGCGGTCTCCCTTGGCGGTCCTTGTCTTGCGGAGCTCTGAAATGACATTCGTGTCCAGCAGGTACATCATGACAGGTCGATCGCCGGGTAAATCTCGCCACCCAAGCGAGGCGGTTCGAACTCAACGAGATCGGCATCCGGCATGGCTAATAGGTCCACGATGCTCCTCCCCTTGCTCGTAATCTCCTGGTATTCCTTGATCGAGAGCAGCACATGGGCAGGCCGCCCGCGATCCGTAATGAAGACGGGGCCGCTCCTGGCCGCCTTCTTCGCCCGGCTAGTGTCTTGGTTGAACTCCCGGCTTGATATGGTAGTGATTGCCACCGCACCCGCCTCCTTGTAGCAATGTTCCTACATTCTACCACAAAACGCTCTCACTCGAATCGCAGCAGCACGATCTCCGGCTTGGTTCCCACGCGCATGGGAGGCCCCCAGGTTCCGGCCCCGCTCGAGGTATACACCTGCAGGGCGCCGAACCGCTGCAAGCCGCAGGTGAACGTGCCGAAGACGCGCCGCGTGAACCAGTTGAACGGGAAGAGCTGGCCTCCGTGGGTGTGGCCGGAGAGTTGCAGGCTGACGCCGGCTTGCTCCACGATGGGCAGCCGTGTGGGCGCGTGGTTGAGCAAAATGCTCGCCCTGCCGCGGTCGAGGCCCACTCCCTCAAGAGTGGCCCGGAGGCGCAGGAGGTTCGTCGAGTCGCGATAGGGAATGCCCAGGATCTGCAGGCCGTCGACGGTGACCTTTTCGTTGGCCAGAACGCGGACGCCGGCGCGGGCAAGCGCCCCCGAGTATCGCTCGGAGTGGCCAAACTCCTCGTGGTTGCCGGTTGAAAAGTAGATGCCGAAGGGCGGCGAAAGCTCTTTGAAGGGAGCGGCTAGGCGGTTCGGGTCGGATTGCATTCCGTCGAAGAGGTCGCCGGGAATGAGGATGATCTCTGGATTCAGCCGCGCCGCCATGCGCGCGATGCGCCGGCTGAATCCCATGCCGTTGACGTGCCCTAGATGCAAGTCGCTGATCACCAGCGCCGTGCGCCTGCGCCAGGATTCAGGCAGGTTGGGCAGCGCAACCGCCACGCGCCGGATGCGAATCCAGCGGGCATTGAGCAGGCCGTAGAGGCCGGCCAGAATCGCCACGGTGAACAGGACCGCGGCGATCATGGGGCGGGGCTCGTACGGGTTCGAGTGCGGCCCAAAGAGCAGAAACCCGAACCAGGCCAGCCAGCTCAGGCAGGCCGCCAGAAAGAAGTAGTTCAGGAACCCCAGCCAGACGACCGCAATCCTGTAGAGGACAACCACCGGCCAGTTCGAAAAGCGGAAGCTGAGCAGCGCGGCCGGGATGAAACTGAACGCCAGCACAAGAAGCGTGTTCCCCAGCGCCACAGTCGAAGCGGCGCTCAGATTGCCCCAAAAGACGACCAGCGTGTGATAGATGAACCAGTGGGCAAGACCCAGAAAGGCTTGCATCGAGAGGATGCCGACGACGGGCCACGCCTTCAAACGCGCTCTCCTTGCTTTTATGATCGCACGAACGGAGATCGGCGGTCAGGGGTCAGAGATCAGGGTTCCGATGGAAACCATTGCATGAAAGAATGCTCGCATGGCGGTTGAGGAAAGCGACGCGCTCGGCCTGTACATCTCGATTCCCTTCTGCCGCTCCAAGTGCGCCTACTGCAACTTCGCCTCAGGGGTTTACCCCGCCGCCGAACACGCGCGCTATGTGAACCGGCTAATCGAGGATCTGAGGTCAGCCGGCGACTGGGCGGCGCGCATGGGCGTGGCTCTGCCGCGCCGGGTGGACTCGGTCTACCTGGGCGGAGGAACCCCGACTCTGTTGGCGCCGGAGCTGCTGGCGCGCCTGTTCGCGGCCATGCGGGCTGAGTTCGACCTCGAGCCGGAGGCCGAGATCACCGTCGAATGCGCGCCCGGCCAGCTTTCCGATGAGATGCTCGCGGCGCTGGTCGAGGCGGGCGTGAATCGCGCCAGCCTGGGCGTGCAGTCCTTCGTCGATCGCGAGGCTGCCATCAGCGGGCGGCTGCACAACCGCGCCACCGTCGAGCGGGATTTGCGCCGCCTGCGCGCGGCCGGCATCGCCAACCTGAGCGTGGACCTGATCGCCGGCCTCGCCGGCCAGACCTTTGCCTCCTGGGCGGAGTCTCTGGCGGCGCTCATCGACTCCGGCGTCCCCCACGCCAGCGTATACATGCTCGAGGTGGACGAGGACTCCCGCCTGGGCCGCGAGGTCTTGGCCGGCGGAGCGCGCTACCACGCCGCGCTGGTCCCCGCCGACGATGCCATTGCGCAGATGTACTCGACGGCCATCGAGCGCCTGGGCGCGGCGGGCCTCGTCCAGTACGAGATTTCCAACTTCTGCCGCCCGGGCTTTGCCTCGCGCCACAACCTGCGCTACTGGCAGCGCCGGCCCTATCTTGGCCTGGGCCTCGATGCCTCCTCCATGCTCCGCGCGGCCTCTTTGGAAGGCTACGTGCTCCGCTCCACCACCACCGATACTCTCGCGGCCTATCTCGCCGGCGCGGAGCCGGTCGAAACCGCATGGCTCCCGCCCCAGCGCCAGCACGAGGAGGCCTGGTTTCTCGGCCTGCGCCTCAGTGCGGGCGTCGATGTATCCGCGCTGGAGCGGGAATTCGGCCCGGCAATCACCGCTCCGGCGCTTGAGACCGTTGCGCGCCTCGTCGAGGTGGGATTGTTGACCTCCGACGGCAAGACGGTTCGCCTCACCCCACAAGGCCAACTGCTCTCCAACAACGTCTTTCAGGAGTTCCTCGGGAAAGCTGCAGAAAACAGTTTTGAGCTGCGGGTGTGAGTTCGCGAACTCTCGCTCTGTTTCGAGGTCTCAAAGGAGAGACCAAGGCACCGGATTGTGCCCCCCTACCACGCCAGCAATTCATCCCCGGAGCTGGGCGATAGAAACGCCACCGGCGCGGGAGCGGGCTGCGCGGAGTCGCCGAAGAACTGGATCGACTCCGGGCCTTCGGCCTTGGCCCATTGCAGGGCCTGTTCGGCCTCGCGCAGAACCACCACCGGAGAGCGTCCATGGCTGCTGGCGACGCCAAAGCACGCCGACAGCCG
>JBEKCX010000009.1:0-19328 GCA_050014655.1 Occallatibacter sp.
CTGCCGATCCTGACTCTGCAACCGCCGATCCAACAGCCGACACCACTGACCCTGACGCCCAGGCCCAGAGTGACGCCTTGAGCGACGCCCAGCAAACGCAACAGCAGGACGAGCAGGCAGAGGGACAGGCCGCCGCCTCAGGCGACTACGCAACCGCGCAGGACGATGCCCAGCAAGCCTATTCGGCCTCGCAGGACGTGGCCAACGCGGGAGGCCCGGACAACACCGACGAAACCTGGCAAGCGTCTCAGGACGAGAGCTGGGCCAATTGGGACCAGCAGACCGCCAACGAGGACGCGCAGACCGCCGAGAGTTACGCCGACGATACTTCCGGGAATCCGGACGATGCGGCCGACGCGCAGATGTACGCCGGCGACGCGCAAAACGAAGAGGCGACTGCCGACGCTTCCGGCGAAGCGGGCGAGTACGGCGATTCGCTGGGCCCGGAGGACGACACCTCGGCCGTTGCGGACGAAGCTCCAGTGGACGACGCCCCGGCCGAAGAAGCTCCGGCGGATGATTCTTCCGCGGTCGACGACGATTCGTCGGCCACGTGAGATCGGGTCAGATGAGTAACTGAAAAGGGGGCTTGCCTCTCTTGTTCAACTTGGGTTGACAGCTACGCCTTCTCCAGTGGATGGGCGCCAAAGTGGAGCAGCACGGCCACGGCGCAACTGGTGAGGCGGGTCTTGGCCGAATCCGCCCGGCTGGTAAGAATGATGGGGACGCGGGCGCCGAGAACGATGCCGGCCAGTTGCGCCCCGCCCAGGTATTCCAGTTGCTTGGCCAGCATGTTGCCGCTCTCCAAATCAGGAACTACGAGAATGTCGGCGTGGCCCGTAACCGGCGAGACCAGCCCCTTGATGCCGGCGGCCTTCTGGCTCACGGCGGTATCGAAGGCCAGCGGCCCGTCGAGGATGCCGCCGGTGATCTGGTTGCGGTCGGCCATCTTGCACAGCGCGGCTGCGTCCAGAGTGGACTTGATCTTGAAGTTGACCGTCTCGGTGGCCGAAAGCAGCGCCACCTTGGGCTCGGGAATGCCCAGCGCATGGGCCAGGTCGATAGCGTTCTGCACGATATGGATCTTGTCTTCCAGCTCCGGTTCGATGTTGATGGCCGCGTCGGTAATCAGCAGGGTGCGAGCATAGGCCGGCGTATCCATAATGAAGACATGGGAGATGCGGCGCGAGGTGCGCAGCCCGGTATCGCGCTGCATGACGGCCCTCATCAGCTCGTCGGTGTGCAGGCTGCCCTTCATCATGGCAAGGGCATTGCCGGAACGGCACATGACCGCGCCCAGTTGGGCGGCCTTGGCCTCGGTGTCGGCCTGGAGGATGGAATATGGGCCGATGTCCAGGCTCATCTTGGCGGCCAGCGCCTTTATCTCGGCTTCGTCGCCGATCAGCGTGGGCTTGATGAGGCCCTCGACCGCGGCCTCGACGGCTCCACGGAGGGCCACGTTGGAAAGCGGCCAGACAACCGCCGTGGAGATGGCCGGCAGCTCCTTGCATCGCTCGATGAACTGGTGAAAGACGTGGTAGTCGGCGGGATGGCTGACCAGCGGGTCGACGGCTACGGCTTCAGCCAAAGGGGCAAGATCGCTCAAGAATATCCTCTCTTGGCCGGCGCAGCGGATGGCTGGCGGCCCTATGCTTCTATTGTCGGCCGGCAGCGGAAAAGCGCCTGTGCCAAGGGTCACAGTCCGGCGCTTGGTTTCAAATGGCGGGAGAACGCGCCTCGCGGCAAGTCTGCGCTGCCCGGCGTATGCCCCAGGCACACCTCCGCTCCTGCCGCACTCCGGCTGCGGTCCCGGCGGAAGAAAGCGGTCTACATCCCGGCCGGCCCCTGCACCAGCCCGATCAGATGACCCTCGGGATCGGTGAAGCCGGCTATGATGCCGCCGTCGGGGATGGGATGCGGCCCGAAGGCCTTCTGCCCGCCCTTGCTTTCGATCAGGGCCAACGCCGCCTCCACGTCCGCAACCGCAACATAAAACGTCACATGCACGCGGCCTTCGCCCATGGCGCCTATGCCGCCGGCGATTCCGGAGCCGGGCTTGACGAGTGAGTATCCCTCCATGGCGGGCGTGATCTCCCAGTTGAAAACGCCCTTGTAGAACTCTTCCAGCAGCTTCTGGTCACGACCGAGAATCTCGAAATGTACAACAGGGTGGGGATGGGGCATCGAAGCGACCTCCTCTGCAGCGCGATGTGAGGCCAATCTACACAATCCCGGCGGTCAAAATCCAATGAAAAATCGGGCAGGGGGGCCGGCGCAAAAATAATTCTTCAAATCCTCTTGCGTTCTATTGCGGATTGCGATAGGCTTATTGCAGATTGCGATTTTTGCTGTGGCAGCGGTCGGCCTGACTAGCCCCCTGTTGCGGCATAAATCGGAAACTCGGCGCAGTTGGCCACAGCAACCCGCCAACTGACAACTGTCCACTGACCGCTATTCCCATGAAGCTCGGCGAAAAAATCCGTTACCTGCGCGAGGTTGAGGGCAGCCTGCGCGGCCTGGACCGCGCCATGAGCCAGCAGGAACTGGTCCGCGCCATCGCCGCCGAAACCGGCTCCAAACTGAGCCAGAGCTACCTTTCGCAGATCGAAAGCGGCGCCCGCCCCCACTTGACCAATACCACGCGGCAGATTCTGGCTGCGTTTTTCAAAGTTCACCCCGGCTACCTGGTGGACGACCCCGAGGGCTACCACCCCGAGTTGCAAAGCGATCTGCGCAACCTCGAAGACAAGCTCGACCTCTGGCTCGTCTCGGGCGCAGAGCGCTTCCGCCGCGACCCGGAGCTGATGCACGCCCTGCTCACCTTGGCCCGCAACGAGCGCTCGCGCGAGTGCCTACTGCTGCTCGAGGCCATTCTGGAGACGCCGGGGCTGATGCCGCGCCTCGCCGAAGTGCTTCGCCCCAAGCTTGAACCCGCGGAACGGCAACCCGGCGCGCGCCAACCCAAAACGCGGTCAACCGAAACGCCGCAGGCCAAAACGCGGCAAGGCAGCGCACGCAAGCCTGGAGCACGAAAGCAGGGAGCGCAAAAATGACCTGGGAAACCTTCTATCTCGTTTGTTTTGTCCTTGGACTGGCTCTGAGCGCGCTTTCGCTGCTGGGCGGGATGGGACACTTCGGCGGGCATTTTCATATTCACCTGCCCCATGCCGCGCATCTTCCCACGGCCGCGCACATCCCCCATGGAGGAGTCCCGCACGCCGCCCACCTTCCGCCGGCAGGCGCCGGGCCGCCGCAGGCAGCCGCTACCGTTCCCTGGTGGAACGCCTTCTCCATCATGATCTTTCTCTGCTGGTTTGGCGCCGCCGGTTACCTGCTCACGCGCTACGGCGGCTTTGTAGCCGCGGTTGTGCTGGTGCTGGCCCTCATCTGCGGCGTGGCCGGAGGAGCGATCATCTTCCTGTTTTTGACCAGGGTTCTTTTGCCTCACGAGCACGACCTCACCGCGGACGAAACGCCGGTTGTCGGCGTGGTGGGCCGGGTCTCGGCCTCCATCCGGGCTGGCGGAACCGGAGAGATTGTCTATGAGCAACTGGGTGCGCGCCGCTCTGCCCCGGCCCGCTCCGAGGACGGCGCGCCCATTCAGAAAGAAGAAGAGGTCTACGTCGTCCGCTACGAAAAGGGAATCGCCTATGTCCGGCGCTGGGAAGATTTGCCGGAGATGGAAGAGAAACAGGGACTAAGGGACTAATCCCTCAACAAGCACCTCCCGGTGGAAAGGACCGGGAATCACATGACGGAAACGACCGTGCTGATAACGGACATGGCCATCCTGGTGGGCATCTTCCTGCTGGGATTGCTGGCCAAGATGTTTCCCCGGGGCGGCCGCAACGCCGGCTCCAAGCGGTAAACCATCAACCCTCACCTCCCGGGCGAAAGGGCCGGGATTGCAATGGATAACCAAATCATTCTGTTTGTCGGACTAGGCGTACTGGCGCTGATTCTGCTCATGGGCATTCTGGCCAGGATGTATCGCAAGGCCGGGCCCAACGAGGCCTTGATTGTTTACGGATTCCGCGGCCCGCGGGTGATCAAGGGCCACGGCACGGTGATCTTCCCCATGGTGGAGAACTGCCGTGAACTGAGCCTGGAGCTGATGAGCTTCGACGTGGCGCCGCAGCAGGATCTCTATACCAAGCAGGGCGTCGCGGTCACCGTCGAGGCGGTAGCGCAGATCAAGGTGCGCAGCGACCAGGCCTCCATCCTCACCGCCGCCGAGCAGTTCCTCTCCAAGGACCCGGGCCAGCGCGAGGGGCTGATCCGCCTGGTCATGGAAGGCCACCTGCGCGGCATCATCGGCCAGTTGACCGTCGAGCAGATCGTCAAGGAGCCGGAGATGGTGGGCGAGCGGATGCGCGCCACCTGCGCGGAGGACATGAGCAAAATGGGCCTGGAGGTGATCTCGTTCACCATCAAGGAAGTTCGCGACAAGAACGAGTACATCTCCAACATGGGCCGCCCCGACGTGGCCCGCATCAAGCGCGACGCGGAGATGGCCACGGCCGACGCCGAGCGCGACACCGCCATCAAGCGCGCCATCGCCCTGCGCGAGTCCGCCGTGGCCAAGGCCCAGGCCGATCAGGAGCGCGTCATCGCCGAGACCGCCTCGCAGACCCGCCAGGCCGAGGCGCAGCGCGATCTGGAGATCAAGAAGGCGCAGTTCGCCGAGCAGAGCCGCCGCCAGCAGGCCACGGCCGACAAGGCCTACGAACTCCAGACCAACGTCATGCTGCAGCAGGTAACCGCCGAGCAGGTCAAAGTGCAGCAAGTCGAAAAGGAAGGCCAGATCAAGGTTCAGGAAGCCGAAATCCTGCGCAACGAGAAGCAGCTCATCGCCACCGTCCTCAAGGCCGCCGAGATCGAGCGCCAGCGCATCGAGAACCTGGCCAACGCGGAGAAGTCGCGCCTGACCATCGAAGCCGAGGGCCGCTCATCGGCCATCCGCGCCCAGGGCGAGGCCGAGGCGAACATCATCTTCAAGAAGGGCGAGGCCGAGGCCAAAGCCATGAACGTGAAGGCCGAGGCCTACCAGCAATGGAACCAGGCCGCCGTGGTCGACAGGCTGCTCACCAACATGGCCGACGTGGTCCGCGCCATGTCGGAGCCGCTCAGCAAGGTGGACAAGATCACCATCGTTTCAACCGGTGGAGACGACGCCGCCGGCGTCCACAAGATCACCGGCGACATGACCAAGATCGCCGCTCAGGTTCCGGCGCTCTTTGAAGCCCTCAGCGGCATGGACATCAAGCAGCTCATGTCCAACGTGAAGGCCATCAAGGCCAAGCCGGAGAAAGAGAGCAAGCCGGAGGAGAAATGAAGGCTGGGTGCCCCAGGTCCCGCTCTTGGGACCTGGGAACCCCCGGACAGCGCTCGACCCCATCTATTCGAGCGGCATTGATCGGAAGGAACGAGGTGCGCAAGTGCGATTTGAAACCCGATATGACACATGGCTTGTGGCAGTACTGATAGCAGTCGGCCTGCTCCTGTTCGGCATTCCTCTTGCGGGCTACCCTGTTCTTGCCTCACGTGGCCAGCCGGTCTGGCCCTTGCTTCCCGCGCCTGCGATCTTTCTCCTCGCCCTCTTCGCCACGCTCCCGCAATACTACGAGCTGCGTGAGGAGGGCCTCTACATCCGCCAGGGTTGGAAGAAGGTGCTGATTCCCTACTCCGCGCTATGCGCGCTGAGCACGATGAACAGTGCGCTTAGCGCGCCGGTATTCTCCACCCACCGCCTGCTGGTCACCGCGGTACCAGGCGGCCAGTTCCTCATCGCGGTCGCGGAACAGGAGCGGTTTCTGGCCGAGGTGGCGCGCCGCACCCCCCAAATGGAACAGTGGCCCTCGGGATTGAGGATCCCTGGCGGAAAGCCCTCCTGGTGCTGATCGGGATAAGGTGCCGGGAATCTCGCACCAGCGCAGTTTTGAAAGGGCACGACTTTAGTCGTGCCGCAAGGATCTGGAAATGGATGGTGGGTTTTTACAGGCAGCGGAAGAACTCGTCCAAGGCTCCCAGAAGCGTCAGGGCACGACCGGGTGCCCTCTGGGTGTGGTGCCGCAAGAGTGCAGCAGAATCAAGCAGGGCTTTAGCCCCTGAGGTAAGTCGTTGGCGGATTGAAAACAAGTCGGGCATTCAGTGAACCGGCCGCGCCTGCTAGGAAGCATGACCGCCGGTTACCAACGGAAAGAGCTAATAGCAAGTAGCTGGAAGCTGAAACAAGGAGGACGTTATGTCACTGTTGGAAAGAGTAAGCACCCTGCTCCGCGCCAATCTGAACGAGCTGGTCGAGAAGGCCGAAGATCCGGAGCTGCTGTTGAAACAGATCGTCCTGGACATGGAAAACCAGTTGCTCCAGGTCAAGACCCAGGTGGCCATCGCCATCGCCGATCAGCACCTGCTGGAAAGGAAGCGCGCCGAGCACGCCGAGCAGGCGGCGGAGTGGCGGCGCAAGGCCGAGCTGGCCGTCCAAAAGGGTCAGGACGACATGGCCCGCGCCGCCTTGGAACGCGCCCTGAGCCACGACCAGTTGGTCGAGGGATTCACCGAGCAGGCAGCGGACCAGAAGCATGAGGCAGACGAGCTGCGCCAGGCCCTGCACAAGCTCGACCAGAAGCTCAGCGAGACTCGCGCCCACTGCGAGATGCTGGTGGCCGAGCATCGCCGCGCCAAGGTTGTGGGCCGTGCCACGCAGGCCCGCCAGGCCGTCGGTGCCGGCCAGGACAACGCCATGGGCCGCCTCAAGAGCCGCGTCCGCATCAAGGGCGCGGAGAATGCCGCCGCCAGCGAGGTGCTGCTTGCGGATTCGCTCGAGGATCGGTTTCAGGCCCTCGAAAGCCAGGACAAGGTCGAGCTGGCCCTGAACGAGATAAAGAGCCGCCAGGCGGTCCAATAGCGGTTGCGGGCGGCTCTCGCGCCGGACCGCCGGGACCGCCTAGGGGTTTCTCTGCGTCCGCGCAGCGTGGAATTGCGTCTAACCAAAAGGCATAGTGTGCCCGCAATCAAACGTAGCCCCTGTCGCGGAACTTCAGCGCCTGCTTCCGGCGGGGTGATTTAGCCTCGTAGGTGGCGTCCCCCGGCCCGCGCGTCTTTTCCAGATGAGCGGTCCTCGCGGGAGCCGCACTGCCACTGGTGAATGGATGCGCTCAAGTTCTTGTCTTTTCCCTGCAACATTTCTTGCCGGCATCGCACTCTTGCTGCCGCCCCACAATCTTTTTTCACAGGGACAGGGCGCGGCCTTGACCGCCAGCACCGCTTCGGAGCTTCCTGAGGCTCCCCAGCCGCAAATCGAGATTGCCGCCGCCCAGCCCCTCGGGCAGGAAGCTCCGGCCGCACAAAGCCAGAGCGCGCAGCCGCCGGCCGCAGGCCCCGCCGCCCAAAGCAGTTCCAGCTCTCAAACGACCCCTCAGCAGCCTGCCGCGGAAGAAAGCAAGCACGACAAAGCCCAGGAGCAGATCAAGGAGCAGGAGAAGCAGCGGGTCGTCGGTATTGTGCCTGCCTTCAACACTTCATACCGCAGCGATGCCGTCTCGCTGAGCGCGGGCCAGAAGCTGGGCCTCGCCTTTCGCTCCGCCACCGATCCTGTGGCTTTCGCGGCAGCATTTTTGGTTGCCGGTTACCACGAGGCCCTCGACGACGACAAGGGTTTCGGATGGGGCCTCGAAGGCTATGGGAAGAGATCGGGCGCAGCCTATCTCGACGCCTTTGACGGCGCCATCATTGGCAACGGCATTCTGCCTTCGATCCTGCATCAGGATCCACGCTACTTCCGCCGGGGCCACGGAAGCGTGACTCACCGAGTTCTCTACGCCCTGGCCACGAACGTCATCTGCAAGCACGACAACACCGGCAAGTGGGAGCCCAACTACTCGAATGTCGGGGGTAACATCATCTCCGGCGCCATCTCCAATCTCTACTATCCCTCCGGCAACTCCGGCATTGGCCAGACCTTCACCAATGGACTTACCGTGACTGCCGAGGGCGGCGCGGGTTCCATCTTCCAGGAGTTCTGGCCGGACATCTCGCGCAAGCTGCTTCACAGAGATCCGACCCGCGGCCTCGATTCCCAGGCCCGCGCCCAGGACGCTGCCGAAAAAAAGGCCGCAAGAGAAGCCAAGGAAGCCAAGCAAAAGGCCAAACAGAGCCAGCAATAGCGTTCGCTCGCGCCTGCGCATTAGGCGCTGCCCCTTCTTGGCCTTTGCTGGCCCGAAAGCCTTGATGACAGCGCGCCCGGGGCCGACCTGCTTCAACGCGTCCAGCACGGCTAGGCTCCGCCCGACCGGAGCGTAACACCGCCCAATGCAGGCATAGCTGCGCAGCGGATCGGCGGGTGTATGCCGCACAACGTCCAGCCGCAGCCGAACCGCGCCAAGGTGTTTTCGAAAGGACTTCGTCCTCAAGCAGGATCAGGAGGTCTTCTCGATACTCTTCCAATGGTCGTTAAGCCAGATGACTTGGTCCGCATAGCTTTGGAGGTCTGCAGAAACGCTGTCGTGAAAACCTACAATCCAAACCTCTTTGTGAAGCTCACTTTTTACGTAATCAATCGCATCCTCAAAGTCCCCGTCCCCCGCCGCGAGGATAAGTCTGTCGTATTGATTTTGGGAGGCAAGCTTGAGAATCAGGGTCGCAATCCCGACATCCACGCCCTTCTGCACCTGTCTGCTAGTGGCCTGGTTGCAATGCATGCATCTCACTTCGAGATCCTTGAGCTTATATAGCTGCACCCGCATCTTCGGCCCCCGCGGTGGAGCCGATTTTAGCCATGTGTGAAAGGCATCTTGCTGGTCCGTGGGCGGATTT
Source organism: Occallatibacter sp. (assembly GCA_050014655.1). Taxonomy (GTDB): domain Bacteria; phylum Acidobacteriota; class Terriglobia; order Terriglobales; family Acidobacteriaceae; genus Telmatobacter. The sequence goes on from JBEKCX010000009.1 coordinate 8,815, forward strand.
GGTGTGGAATTCAGATAGTAGGACTCAAAAAAGCTATCGCCACATAGCTTTGATAGAAGACCCTTCAGTTTAAGATAGTCGAACTTGCCCAACGATGCGGACGCCTTCATAAGGTAAGCACTGTCCACAACCCACACTGATTTTGCCATCTCTGTCATGCTCCTTGCGCTCTCTGGGCGATTTGACGCTTTTTGCGTTGAGGATTGTGAAGGACCGAAGGCTTCTTACACACCGACAGCCCAAGCTACATTGGTTATCCGGCTTGCCGTGATTCGAGGGCAGAGAATCGTTCATCGATGGCACGGTATTGCTGGATGAATTGGGAGCACCGAGGGTAGCATCAAGGCGAATCCAGTTGATCTCTCTCTCTCGAACTCTATGCGTCCTTTCATGTTCAAAGACATCTTCCGCATGCTCGGCAATTCGGGGCTGAGTTCCTCCTCAAACACCTGCTGAATCTCCTCGGCGCGCTCACCGTGCATCCCTCCTGAGTCGAATTCTACACCCATATGGGAGCTCAGCCATGGGGAATCAAGGCCCTCTTTACATCCCGCCCGTGTCCCTGCCACACTGTTGAGTGGCCTCCCAGACGATCGTAATTCTCGATTTCGGCTCGCAGTATACGCAGCTGATTGCGCGGCGGATTCGCGAGCAGAATGTCTTCTCCGTCGTCCTGCCCTGCACGGCGCCTCTCAGTGAGATTCGGGCTTTGCAGCCGTTGGGATTGATTCTCTCCGGCGGGCCGTCGTCGGTTTACGACGCGGATGCGCCGGCGGCCGACCCGCGCCTGCTGGAGCTGGGCGTGCCAATCCTCGGCATCTGCTACGGGCTGCATTTCATCGTCCATCACCTGGGCGGAAAGGTGCGGCCGGGCCAGAAGCGCGAATATGGGCACGCCGAAGTGACCATCGAGGACGGCGAAACGCCCTTGTTTGCTGGCCTGCCGCCGACACTCGCGGTGTGGATGAGCCACGGCGACGAGGCCATTGAGCTGCCCGCCGGCTTTCATCGCACGGCGGTCTCAGCCAACGCGCTGGCCGCCATCGCCAACCCCGAGCGCCGCATCTGGGCGGTGCAGTTTCACCCCGAGGTGCATCACACGCCGCTGGGGCCTCAGATCCTTAAGAACTTCGTCTTCTCCATCTGCGGAGCGGCGGGCGATTGGACTCCGGCTCACTTTATCGAGACAACGGTCGCTTCGATCCGCGAGAAAGTCGGCGCGGGCCACGTAATCTGTGCGCTCTCCGGCGGGGTGGACTCGTCGGTAGCGGCGGTCCTTGTGCACAAGGCCATCGGCAGCCAGTTGACCTGCGTCTTTGTCAATAACGGCGTCCTGCGCAAAAACGAGTTTGTGAACGTGCAGAAGAACCTGCGCGACCGGCTGGGACTCAAGGTCGTCGCGGTGGACGCGAGTGAGCGGTTCATGGCGCGGTTAGCCGGAGTCATCGACCCCGAGACCAAGCGCAAGCGCATTGGCGCGGAGTTCATCGCCGTCTTCGACGATGAGGCCAGGCGCATTGCCAAAGAGACTGGCGGGGTGGACTGGCTGGTGCAGGGAACGCTCTACCCGGACGTGATCGAGTCCAGCAGCGTGAAGGGCCCCAGCCAGACCATCAAGAGCCACCACAATGTTGGCGGCCTGCCCGCGCGGATGAAGCTCAAGCTCATCGAGCCGCTGCGCGACCTCTTCAAGGACGAAGTGCGGCGCATCGGCCGCGATCTCGGAATGCCGGAGGAGATTCTTGGCCGCCAGCCCTTCCCCGGCCCCGGTCTGGCCGTGCGCATCCTGGGCGAGGTCACGCCGGAGCGCGTGACGCTGCTCCAGAATGCCGACGAGATCGTCGTCGCGGAGATCAAGGCCGCCGGGCTCTACTCATCGATCTGGCAGAGCTTTGCCGTGCTGCTGCCGGTGATGAGCGTGGGCGTGATGGGCGACCAGCGAACCTACGCCTACACCGCGGCGGTGCGGGCCGTGCACTCCGAGGACGGCATGACCGCCGACTGGACCCCGCTGCCCTACGAGGTGCTCAAGCGCATCTCCAGCCGCATCGTCAACGAGGTGCGCGGCATCAACCGCGTGGTCTACGACATTACCTCAAAGCCGCCGGGAACGATCGAGTGGGAGTAGTCTGCCATCAAGGTCGGCGCAGTCTTGCGCCAAGTTTCCCTTTTTGTGCCATTATTTTGCAGGTATGCCATAATATTCTTAAGGTGGCATGGCATGACAGAAACGGTAGTCCTTGGGGAGAGTGGCAGGATCGTCCTTCCTGCGTCAATTCGCAAGGAGGCAGGCCTCAATCCGGGTAACCGCCTGACCGTGAGCTATGAACACGGCGAAATCAAGATTCTGAGCCGCAAAATGGCCTTGGAGAGAATTCGCGCCGGTATCATCGAGCACCGCGGAAGTCTCGAAGGCCTGCTGGACGAGTTCCTGGCCGAAAAACACGAGGAAGCAACGCGTGAATAGCATTGTGCTTGATTCGGCCGCGGTCCTGGCGATGATCCAACACGAGCCTGGCGGCGAAAGGGTCGAAGCGCTGCTCGACTCGATTCAAGCCAGTGCTCAGGTGACAGCGGGTCTTAGCTGGGTGAATTGGTGCGAGGTGCTGACGCGCGCGCAGCGCGATTACCCGGCAATGACCGGCGAAGACCTGACGGCGTCCTTGGCTGGTGTCGAACTGGTGCCTTTTGACGGATCTCTTGCGGAGCTTGCAGCGAGCTACGCGCTCGTGAGTCGCGCCCTTTCGCTTGGGGATCGTGCCTGTCTGGCGTTGGCAAAGTCCAGGGGCGCGACGGCTTGGACCGCTGATCGAATCTGGCTTCAATTCAGCCTGGACGTGCCGGTGCTGTTGATTCGACCCTGAGCAGACCCTTGCCTCGCTCTACGCCGGTCTCGGTCGCGTCCACCATCCAAACACCACGGTTCCAATAAGAATCACCCCGAGCATCCCGATCCAGGTGAGTCCGGCCATCTGCCCCACCTGCTCTTCGCGGGCTTCCACTTCGCGCATGTTGCGGCCGGCTAGCACAAACCCAGGATGGGCGTCGCCAACGCGCTGCATAACGGCGGCCACACGGACGCCGCGGCGGGGTTGCCAGCTGAAACGGTCTTCCCCGTGGGTGCGGACGTAGTCGAAGATCCCGGCCGGTGGGACGGGGGCCTTGCCGTCCAGCAGCGCCTGCGAGGCGAGTGTGTGGCCCCGATCGTCGTAAACGATCACAAAGGGCGAAAGGCTGTGGGCCATATCGACCGCTCCCAACCCACCTGCGACCGCCGGCAAGCCGCCCTGTTGGAGCGTTGCGGCCAGGTCGCCGCGTTCCAGCGCAGCCACCAGGTCGGTGGCCATGGCGATCTGCGGGTCGTTGGCGCCCTGGCGCAGCACCTGCTGCGGAATGGCGTAGAGCGCGAGCGCAAGGCCGGTGGCGAGGGCGGTGAGAACAACGGCGTTGAAGACCAATGCGGGACGTGCGAATGTGTCGCGCAGCATGGCAAGGTGCTCCTTTGCAAGGGAAGTGACGAGGTCGCGAACGACCAGCGGAACGAGCGTGCGGCGGGAGAGCGTGCGGTCCCGCAAGGCGTCGCGGAAGGCCTGGCGCATGGCAAGCTCATAACCCCGCCGGAAGGGTGCAGGGTAAAGACAGAGCGCCAGCGCGTACAGCCGGTCCAGTCTGTTGGCAGTGGTCGGGGATTGCCTCATGAGCGGCCTCCGTGAGGGAGCAGGCCCAGAGCGTGTGCTGAGGAGACGGCGGCGTCCAGTCTCTCCAGTTCGACGGCCAGCACCGATTGGCCCAGTTTGGTGAGCCGGTAGTAGCGGCGGCGCTCGTCGTCGCAGACGCCGGACTCCTCCACCAGCCCGTCGCGCATCATGCGCTCCAGCGAGCCGTAAAGCGTTCCAGGGCCCATTTGAATGCCGCCGCCCTGGGGTGCGCGGGCGTCTTTCATGATGTGGTAGCCGTGCTTGTCGCCCTCCGCGAGCGAAAGCAGGATAGCGAAGACGGCCGGAGTGAGTGGTGCGGCAGGTGCGGTTCCAGTAGCCATGAAGACAATATATATCCATCACGGATGTATCTGCAACAAGAATATTTTAGGGAAGCAAACTTCAGCCAGGCTCCGCCATTCCGCCGCAATGAAGCGCAAGCTGAGACCTTGCATCGAGTCCGGCCTCGGAAAGCTCGCCGCCGCGTTTTCGTTCTTCTCGTCCTTGCAGATGTTTGCGCTCCCCTAGCGCACAATAGTCAAATGGAGGACGAATCGCAATGTCGCCGGTCCAATCTGTCAGGTATGTGGCCGGTCTGTACCCCGCTACCCCCCCACCCCCCTCCCCCTCCAAAACCCGGTCTCCGCAGCTCCATATTCCAGATAAACTACTTTAAATCAATACTATACAATCCTACCCTATTTACCTATCGGTAAACAACACTCCCCGATTTTCCCTCGTTTCGGGGTCCAAAACCCCGCATTTCCACCCGCAAACCGCCCATTTCGGCCGTACTCGCTATTCAGTCCGGGGGCAACAAGCTGCGCTGCGCCACGCTGGGGGCATAAGGCGCGCCAAGACCAAGGACATACGCCGGCTGATCGCCGCGGAACTTGGCCTGGACTCCGCGCCGCTTACCGCCAGTAGTAGAACCCGCCACTCATGTAATAAGGCCGGTAGTAAACCGGCGGATAACGGTACGGATAGCCATAGGCCACATACGGAGAGCCGTAGGGGTAATAACCGCGCCGGTAGAGGCTCGGGCCGCCGCTATAAAGCCCCTGCGCCAGCCGGGCCGCCTCCTGCGCGCTCACCGGCGTAACCGTCAGCGGCGCATTCAGGTGAAAGATCACCAGCGCCTCGGCGGGAATCCAGACCCCCGGCCCGGGCGTTGCCGCTGAAGCCGCCGTGCCCGCGGCCAAGCCAGCGCCGGCGCCGATGGCGCAGCCCGCGCCGCGGCCTACGGCGCAGCCGATGATGGTGCCCACAATTCCCGCGCCAACAGCATTGCCGACCGTCTGGCCGGCCTTGTTCGGCCCCTTCACCTTGAACTGGTCGGTATCGAGCGGATAGCTCTGACCGCCCAGGTCCAGCGAGGTGAGCTTGAGCGCCAGCACCGGGCTGCCGCCCAGGTCGCCGGCCTTCTTGACTTCGGTAACCACACCATGCACGGTGGCGCCGCGCGGAATGGCCAAAACGCCGCCCACGGCCACGTCGCGAATCACGGTGAACTGCACCGGCTCGCCGTCCTTGGCCCTCTTGCTGTTCAGGGACTCAGCGGTCCGCACCTGGAGCAGCGTTCCCTGGGAGATGGTCACCGGCCCCTTGGGAGTCTCATAGGCCGGCGCGGGAGGCTGCATGCGAGTAATGCGCGGATTGGCCGGAACCCACTGCGGGCGCTGCGCCGGATGAGGCGCCTGGCCCTGGTCCGGGCTCTGTCCGGGGGGCGGCAGAGGTCCATCCGTCATAGCGGGAAGCGGCGGAGGAACGGGCGCCATGGACTCGTCCGCCTGGCTGTCCGCCATCTGCTGCGCGCCGGGGGCTGCCGGCTGCGCTGCCTGGGCTGCCTGCGGATTGCCGACCTTCAGGTTGTTGTGGACCTTGGTCACGCCCGGCACATGGCCGGCAATCGACTCCGCCAGCTCGCTGGAGGCCTCGCTCGACACCGTTCCCGAGAGCGTGACCTCGCCCTGAATGGTAGCGGCGGTGATCAGGTCGCTCTTCAATGCCTTGGAAGCATCGAGGGCATGCACCACGTCCATCTCGATCTGTCCGTCGGTGCGCTGGTCAATGGGCGCGGCGGTAACTGTGACGGAGTTCGGGTCCGGAGCCTGGGCAACCGCAATCACGGCGCACAGGGCAACCAGCCCGGCCCAGATCAAAACCTGGGGAATGACTCTCTTGAGCAAGGTCCGATTCATTCTCATCTCTCTCCTCCGCCTGAAGCGCGGCTCCAACGGCCGATCGAGGCTGCGCCGTTTGAACCAACGCTCGAAGGTGCTGCTTCCGGCTCAAACACTTAGACGAGGTTTGGCGAAAGCCGTCATCGGTAAGAACCCGGCTGGGGGGAAAAAGTTCCGCGCCGCGCAACAAAGGCCAGCAGGGAAAAACGAGCCCGCGCGGCAGGGGGAAAGTTCGCTGGACTGCAAGCCGCAAAGGAATTCGTCGAGAAGAAGAGCGCGGTCTTAGCCGGCAACGACCTCTCCAGCCCCTGATCTCTGATCTCTGATCTCTGTTTTTACGCCAGCGCCTGATCGAAGGCCGCTGCCAGCGTCTTCAACCCGGCGGCCAGATCGGCTCCCAGGTGAACTCGCAAGGCCCGCCGTCCGCGCGACTCAAGGACCGCCAGGTCTCCGGCAGCCTGGGCGTCGATGACCACGCCGAAGCTGTAAGTCTGCCCTGGAACGTCCACGTCCGCTTCCACATCATGTTCGGCGGTGATCTGCAGGAATACACCGCTGTTGGGACCGCCCTTGTAATCCTGCCCGGTGGAGTGAAGAAAGCGCGGACCAAAGCCCAGGCAGGTGGCCACGCGCTTGGCGTCGCGCACCTTGTGGCGGAAGCCCTGGATGGCCGCCTCGTGCTCGGGGAACATGGGCAGAAAAGCCAGCGTGGCGAAGTAGTCGCCGGCATGAATCTGGTCGAGATGGGCGCGCAAATACCCGGCCAGCGTGGCGGCAGGCGCCGCGGCCTTGAGCGTGGCGGCGTAGGCCTCGGTCGCGTAGATGCCAATTCCTCCGTCCACCAGCACCGGCTCCCGCTCCGGCAGAGCGCCCGTCTTCTCGTAGGCCTCGGTCAGGGTGCGGGTCTCGATCTTGGCCGACTCCACGTCGGGCTGGTTGAAGGGATTGATGCCCATCACCGAGCCGGCCACGGCAGTAGCCACCTCCCAGGTGAAGAACTGCCCGAATATCTCATAGAGGTCCGAAATCTCGATAGCAATGACGGGATGGCCCGCAGCCTGGAGAGCGGCAACCTTGGCGTCAAGGCTCGAATCCGCCGTGCCCGCGAGCTTCACGTAAACGAAGATGCGGTCGTTGCCGTAGACCTGCGGCGCACCAATCACCTCGCGGTCCACGGGCGTAATCCCCTTGCCCAGCTTGCCGGTCGATTCCGCGATCAGTTGCTCCAGCCACGCGCCCAGGTCGTAGATCTCGGGTGAGGTGAAGATGGTGAGCTTGTCGCGGCCGGCGTTTGCCGCGGCGCCCAGAATCAGGCCCAACTCGACGGCCGGGTTGTCGCCCGGCGGCTGCTTGGCCGCGGCCACAGCCTTGGCCGCCTCGTCCAGCTGCCTGCCGGTATCGAGGCCGGCCGCCGTGGCCGGCACCAGGCCGAAGTTCGAGAGCGCCGAGTAGCGCCCGCCGATCTGCGGATCGCCATGGAAGATGTAGCGGAAGCCGTCGTCCTTGGCCACCTGCTCCATCTTCGAGCCGGGGTCGGTAATGGCCACAAAGTGGCCGCCGGCCTCACCCGCGCCAACCGCATCCTGCATCTGCTCAAAGAAGTACTGCTTGAGAATGTTCGGTTCCAGCGTGGAGCCGGACTTGCTGGCCACGATGACCAGCGTTTCCCTCAGGTCCAGGCTGTCGCGAACCGCCCTCACCTGCGCCGGATCGGTGGAGTCAAGAACGCGGAGCGCGGGAAACTCCGCCTGCTGGCCAAAGATCTCAGACAGCACCTCGGGGCACAGGCTGGAGCCGCCCATGCCGAGCAGCAGAACCGTCTTGAAGCCGCCGGTCTCAATGTCCGCGCCCAGCTCGGCAAGATCGAGCAGATCCCGCTGCTGCCGCTCGACAATGTCGATCCAGCCCAGCCAGTTCTCCTCGCCGTTTGAGGTCCACAGGCTGGAGTCCTTCTGCCAGAAACGGTCGACCTTGCTGTTGGTTTGCCAGTCGGCGACGGCCTGGTCCACGGCCGCGCGAAGTTCTTGGGGGAGTGCGAATCGGAAGCTCATAGCGCCTCTCATTCTACTTGAAGAGCCGTGCCGAACGGGATGCGGCGCGCCGAAGCCGGCGGGAATTCAATGCCCGGAATCAAGCCCCGCTGGTCCCGGAAGCATCGCATGAATCGAAGAAGGCAGCTCCCCGGAGGAATGCGCAGCCCGCGGAAAACGATGCGGACGGTCAATGCCGATGGAGGAAATGGACATTGTAGGAGACGCCGATAGTCATACCCCGTGGCTTGAGCGCGAACCATGTGGGAGGAGTGACCTTATGGTTTTCAAAGAGTCTTTCCCAGGATTGCTCTTCATAGTCTCCGCGAACCGATATATATCGCCCTGCCCGGTATTCAATCCCGCCGCCAAGGGCACGGAGGTCTCTGTCGTCGTGGTTGTAACCGGGCACCCCGATGAAGTCGACGCTGCCATGCTCCCACAGAAACTTGGCGTACGGAGTGAGATTGTGGAAGTGGCGCCAGCTATAGATCGCCCCGCCCCCGCCGGTGTCCTCACGGAGATTGGAGGGCTGGTCCGCCGGCCGGCCGAAGTCGATGTCACGGGCCTCCGCTTCGACGCCCAATCCATGCAGAAAGGCCGGACCGCGATTCGGGTATATGTCGAACCAGATCGCGGCGCCCTCCATGATGCCCGGTGCATAGCGTGCGCCGCTCGGTGCATTGAAGGCGTCGTTGTAACCGCAAATGCCGATGCCACCGAACAATCGCAAAGGGCTTTCGTGTGCGGCGGGAGCGGTTTGGGAAGAGACTTGCACTGCTGCGGCAAAAAAGAGCGCCGCCAGAACCAACCTAAAACGCATCACGTGCCTCCATCCGAACTGCAGGACGCCTGTGCATGCGAGCCCTCCCGAGGCCAGTGTACATCGACAGTTCAGGCTTGCAAAACCAAGATTCCACGAACAGTTGCGTCTCCGGCTCCCAATTCGATCCGGGTCCTTCCCGCCATCCACAACTAATGAAGCGACTCTCCCCCTTCGTCTTCGATGGCGGCAATCAGCAACCTGAGCAGTTCAACCCGCCCCTCGGCCAGCAGTTGCGCACTCCTCAAACGCAGCTTTCCAGGCAAGTGCTCCGCCGCCCCCCTCAGCACCGGAAGCACATCGGAAAACGTGGAGTACCGCGTATCCCGCCCAATCTTGACCAGTGCGCGCAAGGCTCCGATCGCGCCCAACTGCTCCAATATATCGGCATCCCGCAGCAGAACTGCCTCCACCCGGTTCGGCTCGTCCTGGGGATGGTGGGTGCGGATGACCTCCGCAACGGCTTCCAGCTTCGCCGCCGGAAACCCCCAGCCCGCCAGCAGCTCCCGCGTCCGCGCAATCGTGTAGGGGACGTGATCCCAGCGTTCCAGTTGCGCCTGATCCTGGGGCCGGTGGCCCCGGAAGACCCCCAGATCGTGCATCCAGGCTGCGGCAAACAGAATGTCGTCGTCGTACTGCATCCCCTGCCCCAGCCGGAGCGCCAGCGCATAAAGCCGCGGCTGATGGCCAAACTTGTCCACCGGCTGCGCCTCGACCCGGATGTAGGCCACCACCGAATCCCGCCACGCCGGCGCCGTCATTGCGCCTCTCCCGATGGAGTCTCCTCCGGCCAGTTCGGCGTGATGCGAATCAACTCCAGGCCGCCTGTGTCTTCGATCGCGAACTCCGGCGAAGCCGCGGGAACGGCTACGATCCCCCGCGGCGGCAGATCGACCGGCTCGAAGCCCTGCCCAGGGCTATGAATTCTGCCCGAGCCAGCGGCTGCAAACAGATATGCCAGGCCTTGAGTTCCATGATTCTGCCCCGCCTCACCCTTCACAGCCAGGCTGGCGCCCGTCTGGATCCCTTCCACGGGGATTCGCTCCACGCGAAAGTACCTCTCATCCACCAGAATCGTGCGATCCGCAAGCACCCTGGCTGCAACCTTGCCTGCCCGGGTCGTGAGCCGCGTGGCTTCGAGAGCCTTCTCGATATGCAGCTCGCGCCCCCGTCCGTAGTCGTACATCCTGTAGGTCAGGTCGCAGTTCTGCTGGGTTTCCAGCAGAATCGACCCCGGCCAGATGGCGTGAACCGTCCCTGCATCCACAAAGATCACCTCTCCCGCCGCCACCGGCAGCAGGTTGAGGCTCTCCTCAAGCGTGCCCTCTCGAATTCCCTCCCTCACCTGGTCCAGCGTGACGCCCGGCTTGAGTCCGGCTGCCACCTGCGCTCCCGGCCCGGCCGCCAGCACGTACCAGCATTCGGTCTTGCCGCGAGGCTGGCCGTACTTTTGCGCCAGTCTGTCGTCCGGATGCACCTGCACGCTCAGCTTTTCCCCGGCAAAGATGACCTTGATCAGCAACGGCGAGCCACTGCCTGGGGCAGCCTTGCCCAGCATCTCTTCCGGCGCCTCGGCGAAGAGGCAGCCCAGCGTCTTTCCGGCATGGGGACCGGTCGCCGCCAGGCACTCATCACCGGTGAGCCAGACTTCCCCGATGGGATCGCCGTCTTCAGCGACCCGGTCATACCAGGGGCGAAGATCGAGGTATCCCCATACGCGGCCCACAAACCTGGGCGCGATGCGAAAAGGAGCCAGTTCGGGATGCGGCAATTGCCCGGA
>JBEKCX010000009.1:19336-24562 GCA_050014655.1 Occallatibacter sp.
GAGAGTTGTCCCTAACCTCCACAAGAAACAGATGGCCGTCCGGCCTCTTCGAAAGCCTGCGTCCGGGCCGAACCGCGCTGCGTCTTCGACCGCAATCTCACTCTACCAGACCGCCGATCCAGACCTGGGCAAACCAGGCCAACTGGGAGCAAGACCCCCCATCGTCCCGCAGCGATCCGCAAAGAGATTCACGAGGGACGATTGCCCCACCCTGCGCCTAGAGGATAGCCTAGAAGAAGTCGATTTCACCGCTGGGTTGCGCGGTTTGTCTTCCTTGGTCGCGTCTGGACCGAATGCTCTCCGTCCGATCCTCCATTCGACTTCGATTCGCCTCGATCCCGGCTCGAATGCCTCGTCGGCCCGGAATGTCTCGTACCGCCAACGTCTGCGAAAGCCGCCAAGGAGAAGGCCCAAGTCTATGCAAGATCCAGTTTCCATCTGTGTGATCGGGTCCGGATACGTGGGCCTCGTGGCAGCCGCTTGTTTTGCCGAAATGGGCCATCGCGTCCTCTGCGTCGACAATGACGAAGCCCGAGTCAAGACCCTGCGTGAGGGCGGCGTGCCCATCTTCGAAGACCACTTGCCCGAGTTACTGGCCAAGCACCGCGGCGGCGTGGAGTTCACCACCGCTCTGGGCAGCGCCGTGGAAGCGAGCGAGGCTATCTTCATCGCCGTGGGCACACCCCAGGGCGATGCCGGCGCCGCCGACCTTTCCTACGTCGAGGCCGTGGTCTCTGAGATTGCCCGTCACATTCATAGCTACAAGGTGATCGTGGAAAAGAGCACGGTCCCAGTCTACACAAACGACTGGATTCGCCGCGTCCTGCATCGCCACGGCGTGGATCCGCGGAACTTCGACGTGGTCTCGAACCCCGAGTTTCTGCGCGAGGGCACGGCCGTCATCGACTTCCTGCATCCCGACCGCATCGTGGTGGGCGCCGCGACAGAGCGCTCCGCCAATCTGATGCGGCGCATCTACGAGCCGCTCGTCGGAGGTAGTTACTACGCCCAGCCCGGCTCGCTCCCTGGGGCTTTGAGCGCCTCGCATCCGGCAAAGCTCCTGATTACTTCGGCGCAAAGTTCCGAGCTCATCAAGCACGCCTCCAATGCCTTCCTGGCCTTGAAGATTTCCTTCATCAATGCGGTGGCCAACCTGGCCGAAGCTGTGGACGCCGACATCGAGGACATTGCCGCTGGCCTGGGGCTGGACAGACGCATCGGCCCGGGATTTCTGCACGCCGGCCTGGGCTACGGCGGCTCCTGTTTCCCCAAAGACGTGGCAGCATTCCACTGGGTGGCCCAGCAGCGCGGGGTGAACTTCGAGCTGCTCCAGGAGGTTCGCAAGATCAACGAAGCACAGAAGGATATCTTCTTCAACAAGGTGCTCTCGGCGCTGTGGACCCTGCCCGGCAAGCGGCTGGCGGCGCTGGGTCTGGCCTTCAAGGGCAACACCGACGATATTCGCGAGTCCCCGGCTATCGAGATCGTCAAGAGGCTGCTGGAAGCGGGCGCCACGGTTACTGCCTACGATCCCGCGGCCATGGAGCGCGCCAAAGCAGTGCTGCCGCCCTCGGCAAAGCTGCGCTATGCAGCCGGCGTTTACGAAGCCGCCAAGGACGCCGACGCGGTGTTGATCCTGACCGACTGGAAGGAGTTTGCCGAGATCGACCTGGCGCGGCTTAACGCTGCGGTTCGTTTTCCCATCGTGATCGACGGCCGCAACCTTTACAAACCCCAACGGATGCTTGACCACGGATTCACTTATGTCAGCGTGGGCAGGCCGGCAACTTATCAGGCGCTGCAAGGAAAACCGCGAAGCGGAGTGTTGTAACTTGAGCGAAACGTGGCAGTGCGATTGTCAGTTCCCCCTTGCCGCCCACCCGGCCGCAGAGAAGTATCGTCAACCGGGGCCCATCCCTGAGTTGCGGAGCACGAAAGTCTAGCCATGCGCATACTCGTAACCGGCGCTGCCGGATTCCTTGGTTCTCATCTCACCGACCGGTTGCTGGCGGAGGGCCATACTGTTGCCGGCGTCGACAACTTCTCGACCGGCGATCGCGAGAACATTGCCCATCTGGCCGCCGAGCCGCGCTTCCAGTTTGAGGAGCGCGACATCTGCCTGCCCTTCGATCCGGGTCCGGTGGACTACGCCTTCAACTTTGCTTCTCCGGCCAGCCCGCCGGAGTATCTCCGCCTGGGCATCGAGACCCTGCGCGCGGGCTCCGCCGGCGTCGAAAACACCCTCGAAATTGCAGCCAAATATGGCGCCGGCTTTCTCCATGCTTCCACCTCGGAATGCTACGGCGATCCGCTCCAGCATCCGCAGACCGAGGATTACTGGGGAAATGTGAACCCGGTCGGCCCGCGCTCGGTCTACGACGAGGCCAAGCGTTACGCCGAGGCGCTGGTGATGGCATACCACCGCTCGCGCGGCGTCGACACCCGCCTGGCCCGCATCTTCAACACCTACGGCCCCCGCCTGCACCCCAGCGACGGCCGGGTAGTCTCCAACTTCATGATGCAGGCCCTGCGCGGCGAACCGATCACCATCTACGGCGACGGCAGCCAGACGCGCAGCTTCTGCTACGTGGACGATCTGATCGAAGGAATCGTGCGCCTCTCGCGCTCCGCAGAGCACCTTCCCGTGAACATTGGCAACCCCGACGAATTCACCATCCTCGAGGCGGCGAAGGCAATACTGGAAGTTACCGGCTCGAAGAGCGAGATGTGCTTGATGGCGCTGCCCGTCGACGACCCCTCCCGCCGTTGCCCCGACATCGCCAAAGCCCGCGCGCTGCTAGGTTGGGAGCCGCGCATCTCGCTCCAGGAAGGCCTGGCGAAGTCGCTCGACTTCTTCAAGAGCAAGGTGGCGGCCGGCGCCTGAAGCTGCATCGGAGGAGCTGTCAAGCAAAACCGCCGGACGAGAGCACGGCCGAGTGCCGCATCGGCGGGATGCAGCCTTCTCTGCGACTCGCCGAATTGCCCTTTTCAAGCCTGCGAGCGGTTTGCTACTCTTGCTCCGCCATGCCACGACCAGTTTTCTCGTTTCTTATCGCCGGGATTCTTCTTGCCGGCAGTCTGCCGCTGACCGCGCAGAAGTTTCTGCCCAAAACCATCCAGTTCAAAGGCGACCCGGAGTATACCGACCAGGAGTTGCTGGATGCGGCGGGGCTGAAAAAGGGCGTCACATTCACCTCCGCCGAGATGCAGGACCACGCCAGCCAGCTTATGGATTCCGGCGTCTTCGACAACCTCACCTACAAGTTCAATGGCGTCGACCTGGTGTTCACCCTGGTCCCCGCGGCCCAGCTTTTTCCCATGCGCCTGGAGAACCTGCCGCTCACTCCGGGCAAGGAGTTGGACGCCCAACTGCATGAACGCTTCCCGCTTTACCACGGCAAGGTGCCGGTCGAAGGCGGGCTGCTGGACCAGGTGCGCCAGGCTCTTGAAGAGATGCTCGCGGCCAAAGGCATAAGCGCCGCCATCACGGCCACACCCTTCACCGATCCAAAGCTGCAAAAAGTTACTGCCCTCACCTTTGCCATCGCCTCGCCACCGGTCGAGGTGGGCGAGATTCATGCGGACGCGGCCTCTTCTTCACTGGACCCCAAAGCCCAGGAGATTCTAACCAAGCTTGCCGGATCGCCTTACAACGCGGAAGGCAGCCCAAACCAGATTGCGACCTACCTGGGCAACTTCTATCACGACCAGGGCTACCTTGAAGCGGAGATCCACGCCAATCCGCAAGGCGCGCCGGTCATCACGCCGGAGGCCATTCGCATCCCCTTTCTCGTTTCCGTATCGCCCGGCCCGCAATACAAGCTGAAGAGCATCCAGCTTGCGCCCGGTCTCGCGGTTGCCCAGGCCGATTTCGACCACCAGTCGACCATCCATCCCGGAGAGATCGCCGGCGGCCAGCGCCTGACCGAAGAATGGGAGCTCATCGCGCGCCAGTACCACAACAAGGGCTATATGAAGGCCAGCGTTCATCCCAATCCCAGCTTCGATCGCGCCCAGGGCACAGTCAGTTTTGCCGTAACGGCAGAGCCGGGTCCGGTCTACACCATGGGCAAACTCACAATCGAGAACGTCAGCGACGATCTGCGCGCCATGATGCTGGCCGAGTGGAAGATGCCCGCGGGCGCGGTCTTCAATGAGGGCGCGGTCCGCAACCTCTTTGCCGTTGGCGACGCCAACCTCAAGCTTAAGCAGGTCTTTGCCACTGTCAACTGCAAATACAGCCTGCAATTGAACGACGTTGCCCGCACCGTCGACGTGGTTCTGCGGCTCGAAAAGAAGAACTGATCCGGGCTATCCTTGTTTCCATGCCCCACTCACTCGTCTTCGACAACATGTTCCACCTGCCGCTTCCCATCCTGGAGAAGCTGGCCCGTCCGGTGATCGTCTACCTGGTGCTGGTGGTGCTGCTGCGCCTCTTCGGCAAGCGCGAGCTGGCCCAGCTCAACCCGTTCGACCTGGTGGTGCTGCTCTCGCTCTCGAACACCGTGCAGAACGCCATCATCGGCGACGACAACTCGGTCACCGGCGGCGTGATCGGCGCCTTCGGCCTGCTAGCCATCAACTGGCTGGTGGTGCGCGTGCTCTTCCGCTCGCAGCGGCTTACGCGCGCGCTCGAGGGCCGCTCCGCGGTTCTCGTCCTCGACGGCCAGCTCGACCGGCGCGCCATGCAACGCGAGTCGCTGACGCGCGAGGAGTTGCTCTCGGTCATTCACCGCCAGGGCTTTGAAGACTTCCACCAGGTGCGCAGGTGCCAGCTCGAGCCCAACGGCACCTTCTACATCGAGGCCTTCGACCCCTCCGCCGCAGACAAGCGCCACGCCGAGCTGCTGGAGCGCATCGAAGCGCTCAGCCGCGAGATCGCCGCTCTGCGCATTCAACCCGCCCTGAATCCCGAGGGAAAATGACCGAAAAACGATTATCAAATTTGGCTCCAGCAAGCGGATTTGCGGCCGAAACTCGCCGAAAAGAGGGCTGAATTGGCCGGTGTTGATTACCGATCAATCAACAGGTGAAATTATTAAGTTGTTCATTCTCTGATAGTTAAAGGAATTGCGGAGATGAAGAGGCGCCTCCCAAAGGGGGAGGGGGGGAGGGGGTCTTTGATGGGGTACAGACCGGCCACATACCTGACAGATTGAACCGGGACATACCTGACACTGCACGAGCCCAGAGGCGATTGTTTACAACGTCGAGATGGGCTGGAGA
>JBEKCX010000010.1:0-18733 GCA_050014655.1 Occallatibacter sp.
AGATCATCAGCGGCTTGCCTATCACGTCGCCAGAGCCAACAAAACCCCAGCAGCGGCTGTCGAGCGAGTTCTCCCGGTTATCGCCGAGGACAAAATACGCTCCTGCCGGCACAACGATTTCTCCATTCACAGCGTGGTGAGAAAGCATCTCATAACCTTCCGCGCAACCGGCCCAATCGGGGAGACTTGATGCATTCGGGAAGTCATCCGGATAGAAGTCTTGTTCGCCGGCTTTGTGTACTGCATACTTTTCGTCGAGCGCAGTTCCATTCAGAATCACTACCTTCTGCGAGATACGGAGGTGATCGCCCGGGACCGCAATAACCCGTTTTACGAGAACTATGCCTCGATCTTGCGGCGACAAGAAGAGCACGAGTTTGCCTCGTTCTGGAGGCTGGGGCGGAAACATCATAGCCAAGATGCGGTCGCCTGGCAGCAACGTGCCTTCCATTGACGCCCCCGGAATTTCGAACGTCTGAACAAAGAAGAACGGAACAATAGTCAGTGCTGCCACAACAATCCAGAGGAATGCCTGCCTCTGGCTGCGCCGGAGGCGGCCAACGAGCGACCCGCAAACAGAAACAAGATACCGACCATTAGGCAGAATTCAGCCGAGAAAACGATCTGAAGCGTATGTCCCGTCGAGTATCCGGGCCCGAGCAAGATTACAGGCAAAAGTAGAAGCTGCGCGAATGAGTACGTTGCGAATCCATATGCGCTCCAGACATGCTCCCGCAGGATGCCGATGCCGGCAAATAAAGGAATAATCGCTATGGGAAGGACGATGATCGGTCCCAATAACCCTGCAAGAACGATGACTCCAGCGATGACGAATGCGACAACGGACGCAATTCGGGGCGATTCTCTCAGGGTATGCATGGTTGAACGATTATATGCTTCGGGTCAATGGAACCGAGCGGAAGAGTTGTCGATGCTCCGCGAGAAACTCAACGAAATCCTCGGAGCAGCAGGTGGGGTCGAAGATAGGTCCAAAGGTGAAGGTTACGGTCAGTGGTTTAGAAGCGATCGATGCCCAGCTAGCTGAGTTCTGGCTTCGTGCAAAATCGCCTTCGCGTGACGTGAGCCATGCCATGTTCCCGTTCACGGCTGCGACGGGCTGGGCTGGCTGGATGAGGATGTACTGCCCGCCGCATCGTCGAGCTTGGTGACATGCACACTCGCCTGAGTCTCGGGAACCGTGCCATCGTTGACCTGGACCTCGGTTGGCTGGCCCTGGATGAGGATGCGCTGGACGGCCTTGCCGCGGGCGGGAACCAGCAGGCGCTGGGTGACCGAAGTCGAGCCAGCCCGCACGATGACGGGTACTTCGGCGGAGGCGTAGCCGCTATTGGCCACGTTGACGGCGACCAGCCAGTTGCCCGCCGAGGCGGCGCTGGGAAAGACGCCTTCGATGCTCAGGTCGGGCAGGCCCTTGTCGGCATCGACCCAGTCCGAAAAGAACCAGGAGAGATCGCGGCGCGCTCCGGCCTGCTCGAGGAGGCGCTCGAAGGGGCTGCGGGCGGCGCAGGGCGCGGAGGCCGGGGGGCCAGCAGAGGAGTTTCCTGGAATGCATCCCTCAGGGGCTAAAGCCCGCGTTGATTCCAATGGATCGATGTACGGGCTAAAGCCCGCACCCTTCACGGAAACGGGCTTTTGCGTCGCCCGCGCATCCCCTGCGGGATTCTGCGCGGGAACGTAAGCGCGGAGGGCGGCCGAAAGCGCGGAGTCGCCGGCCAGATCGCGCAGCATCCACAGCACGTAAGCGGCCTTGGTGCGGTAATAGATGGGCGAAATGGCGGCGGCAAGAGGCTGGCCTGAGCTCTGGCCGGGGCTTTCCGGCTCGGCCAGGGCGAGGGCCCAGCGCGAGGCCTCAAGCGATCCCAGGGCCTGATCGCGCCCGCGCTGTTTCTCAACCCACAGCGTGCCCATGAAGCCGGCCACGCCCTCGTCGAGCCATGCGGGCGGCGGCAAAGTTGGCTGCTGGTGCGAAGCTGGCGGCGACGCGAGCCAGGCGTGGGTGAGCGCGTGGACCAGAATGCCGTCGAGCTGGTCCGGGTTGGCCGGCGGGTTGGCCGAACGGATGGGCGCAGCCAGCAGAGCGCCGGTCTCGAAGGGCGCGTCCTGGGGGCCGGGCAGGTCCAGCAGGGTGAGCTGGGAGCGGGGCCGCTGGCCGAGCCAGCCCTGCAGGAAGGGTGTGACTTGGGCCTCAGCGGCAGTCCAGAATTGCGCGGCGGGGTCGTCTTCCGGCAGGGTCCAGGCGGTAAGGTTTGCGCCGGGGTGGAGGGTGCGAATGGCGACGAAGAGGCTGGGCGCCTCAAAGCCGAAGATCGCGCTGTCGAGGCTGGCCGTGGCCACGCCGGCCACTTCCTGGGCCTCGTCCGAAGCGGCGGGTTCGGTGACGGTGAGCGCGGCCGGATGGCCGTTGATGAGGGCCACGGTAGGCACCTGGCCGTGCGGAAACTCGACCGTGAGGCGAAGGCTGAAACGCGCGCCGGCCAGCCGCAACCTGTGCTCGCCGATGGCATCGAAGAGCCGCGCCCCGTCGCCCAGGATGACGGGCACACTCGCAACCGGGTACCAGACAACGTTGCCAAAACCGCGCAGGCCTGTGAAAAAGACGCCGATCTGGTCCCAGTCCGAGGCCAGCGCCAGCTCTTCGGGAGTTCCGATGGCCAGCAGCCGCTGGGCGGAGGGAGCAATGACGCCGGAGTAGGTAACGTCGAGCGGAAGGCTGGCGCCGGGCGCGAGGGGCTGGGCCAGAAGAATCGCCGCCTCATGCAACTGGCCGGTGTGGTCGGCGTCGGAGTTGAGCGTGGCCACGGAAAAGGCTGCGTCGCGGCCGCTGACGCGAATCCGCTCCCAGTCGAGCGAGGAGGAGATTTGCAGCGGGATGCGGACGAGCGGCGTCTTGCCGTCGTTGCGCACGGTGATCAGCGCGCGGACGGCGATGTGCTGCTCGGCGGTGCGCAGGCGCACGTCCAGATCGAGAGCGGTGAAGGTGACGGCCTCGCGGTCGGCGTCCTTGGCGGAAGGCTCGGCGGCGACGGGGATGGCAGGCTTGGCTGGGGCTTGGGCGGATTGGGTTGTGGTCTGGCCGTTCTCGTCAATGGAGCGGGAGAGAATGACCTGGCGGTTGATCTGCGCATCGGGCGGGGCTTCCTGGGCCGCCGGTTCCGGCGCTGGCGGTGAAGAAGTTGCGGTCTGCGCCGCGCCGGGAGAGATCGCGATACAAAGGAAAGCCGTCGCCGCAATCCCGGCAAACGTAATCTTCATGAGCCCAGGCCCTTCTGCTTCTTTGGTTTGGACGCGGCTGGGGCGTTGGAGAGAGCAGCGGCGGCTGTGCGGGCGGCACCGCGGCGCTGGCGGAAGGCTTCATAGAGCACCACCGCTCCGGCTGCCGCGACGTTGAGCGAGGTGACGCCGCCGGCCATGGGAATGCGCAGCAGGTGGTCGCAGGTGCGGCGGACCAGATCGTGGAGGCCCGCGCCCTCGCGGCCGAGGACGATCACGCAGTCGCAGGTCAGGTCGAACTGGTCGTAATCGGTCGTGCCGCGCTCATCGAGGCCGACGATCCATAGGTTTTGGCGCTTGAGTTCTTCGAGAGCCCGGACCAGGTTGACCACGCGGGCGATGCGCAGGTGCTCGGCGGCGCCCGCGCTGGCCTTTACGGCCGCGGGACTCAAGGGAGCCGAGCGCCGCTCGGTCAGGACCACGCCGTCGACGCCGGCGCCGTCGGCCACGCGCAAGAGCGCACCGAGGTTTTGCGGGTCCTCGACGCCGTCCAGAGCCAGCATGAGTCGGGCTGCGCCGGCGCTGGCCGGGGAGGGCGCAAAGAGGTCTTCAATGGCGAGAAACTCCAGCGGATGAACCGCTGCCACCACCCCCTGATGCGCGGCGGTCTGGGCCAGCAGCGTCAACTGCTCCCGTGGCTCCTGGCGAACCGGGACGCCGGCCTTGCGGCACAGGGCCACAAGGCGCTCCAGCCGGGCATCGTCGCGCTCGCGGGCCACCAACACGTGGTCGAAGCGGCGCTTGCCGGCCTTGAGTGCCTCCTCCACCGGATGCGCGCCGTAGAGAACTTCCATGATGGATAGTGTAGTTGCCGCGGCCGATGGGCGGGCAATCCGGTCGCCCGCGCAGGCTTGCGGCTTTAGAATCGCAACAGACGCGGGGATTGTCACCGTTTTCCAGAGTTATGTCGCGCACCTTGTACATTCTGGCGGGAACGCTGGTCTTTTTCGCGGTGGTTTCGGCAGCGCTGGGGCTGGCGCCTTCGAGCGTGCAGCCGGGTTTGCCGGCCAACGCGTCGCTGTGGCGGACGGCGGCGATGTTTCTGCTGCTGTTTGGGCTGGCGTCGGCGCTGGTGGGCGTGCTGAGCCAGCTCTTCGAGCAGGTGGAGCGGCGCAACGAAGAGGCGCGGAAAGCGGCGCGGCGCAAGCGGCTGTGATGCGGGGTCTCCCACCCCTTCCGCAAGAAACGCGGAAAGGATGGGGCACCCAGCGCAAGCGGCAACAGGACAGGAATCCCTGATGCCGCGCAAGAGCCTAGAATGGAAGCAGGGACGCAGTTCACGCACAGAAATCGAGCAGACGCCGATGTTTGAAGTCACCGTGGAGGCCGGTTTTTCCTCCGGCCATTATCTTCGCAACTACAAGGGCAAGTGCGAGCACCCGCACGGGCACAATTACAAGGTCCGCGTCACCCTGGCCGGGACGGCGCTGGACGAGGCCGGCCTCTTGGTCGACTTCAAGCTGCTCAAGCAGGTAATGCGCCCAGTCATCGAGCGCCTCGACCACCGCATGCTCAACGATCTGGAGCCCTTCACGGTGCTCAATCCATCCGCCGAGAACCTGGCCAAGTACTTCTACGAGCAGACCAGCGAGCAACTGGCCGCGATGACCCAGGGCCGGGTGCGCGTAAAGGACTGCACCATCTGGGAGACGGATACCACGACGGCTACTTACTACGAGTAGGCGGCCGAGGAACCTCAATTCATCTGGCTGGACTTGGATTTGAGGTACTTGTCGAAGGGAATCTCGAAGTAGAAAAGCTCGTTGCCGTCGGCGTCGCGCAGCTTGTGAAGGTGCAGCTTGGCGCCCTGGAGCGGATGAGCAAGCCCCGAGACGTCGTAAAAGAGGAACCCGGCGCGGGTGGTGTGCGGCTCGACGACCAGGGCCCCATACTCGAAGGTGTCGAAGTCCTGCTCAATCTCCTTATCGCTGGCCTTGGGTTTCCGTTTGATCTCGGGTATGGGGCTGGGCATGGGGATCTTGGAGCCTGTTCTCTCCTTGCTGCTCATCAGCCGTTCCACATCCTCGGGCTCGGCCGCTTGAATCCGGTCGCCGTCGGCAGTGAGGAAGAGAATCCGCGCGTCGCGCAGCGAGATGGGCCGGTTGCCGTTGTTGGTTACGATGAGGCGCACCGGCATCACGCCGTGGCTGAGGTAGTCGACGCGGAAGATGGCTTCTTTCTCGCGCGTGTCGTAAGGTTCGGCGGCGATGGCCACCCTTTCGTCTTCGTGCACCTCGACCGCGGCAAAGGTGGTGGCCGGCTGCACGGCGGGCGGCACGTGATCGGTGGCTGCGGCCGGCAACGCCAGCCAAAGCCCAAGCAACGGAAACGCCCCAGAAACCCTCATCGTGCATGAATGTATCATTTGAGGGTTAGACCGGGGGACGCAAAGTTCAGTTGCGCATGATTCTGTTTTTTTACAATCTGGCGTTGCTGGCGGTCCTGGTGGCCGGCGCGCCGTGGTGGCTGTGGCGAATGGCCACCACGCAGAAGTATCGCGAAGGGCTGCTGGAACGGCTAGGGCGCGTGCGGCTTGCGAAAGTGCAGGACGACCGCCCGCTGATCTGGGTTCACGCCGTTTCGGTGGGCGAGGTGCTGGCGGTGAGCCGGCTGGTTGGCGAGCTGGACGCCGCGCTTCCCGAATGCCTTGTCACCATCTCCACTACCACGCGGACCGGCCAGGCGCTGGCCCGCGAGCGCTTCGGGGCGAACCGCGTCTTCTATTGCCCGCTGGACCTGCCCTGGGCGGTGCGGGCGTACTTGAATGCCCTCAAGCCCCGGCTGCTCATCCTGGCCGAGACCGAGTTCTGGCCCAACCTGCTCAGCGGCTGCTTCCAGCGCGGGATTCCCGTTGCGGTGGTGAATGCCCGCATCTCCGACCGCTCTTGGCCGCGATACCGGCGGCTGCGGGGCTTCTTCCGGCCGCTGCTGAAGCGCCTCAGCCGCGTGCTGGCGCAGAGTACGACGGACGCGGAACGGCTGAAGGCCATCGGCTGCCTGCCGGAGCGCGTGACGGTTGCCGGGAATCTGAAATTCGATGTGCGCGCGGCGTGCGAGGCTGAGGCTACGGTTCAATTGAAGGCGCTGGCGGCGGATCTGCGGCTGGTGGTTGCGGGCAGCACGCTGGAGGGCGAAGAGGCCGCTCTCCTGGACGCTTGGCCGCGGCTGCTCGCAGCCGATTCGCAACTGGCGATGGTGCTGGCGCCGCGGCATCCGGAGCGGTTTGGCGCGGTGGCCGCGCTGCTCGATCAGTCCGGCTTCAGATGGGTCAGGCGCTCGGATTGGCGGGCGCAGCCCGTGGGCGCGCTCAGGCCGCTGGCAGCCGGCGAAATCGTCCTGCTCGATACCATCGGCGAGCTGGCCTCGGTCTACTCGCTTGCGGTAGTGGCGTTCGTTGGCGGCAGCCTGGTTCCGGCCGGAGGGCACAATCCGTTGGAGCCTGCGCAGTTCGGCGTTCCCATCGTCATGGGTCCGCACTACGCCAACTTCCGCTCGATTACCGACGACCTGCGGGCGCATGAAGCCGTCCGCATAGCAACCAAGGAGGAGCTGGCTGGGGCATTGATCGAGCTTCTGCGCGACCGCAGCGCAGCCCAGGCGATGGGCGAGCGGGCGCGGCAGGTCTTCAACGAGCAGGCCGGGGCCACCGGCCGATGCGTCGAGGCGGTGCGGGAGTTGCTGTCGGCCGAATCGATTCAGGAGCGCCCGTCATGAGGCTGCCATTCTCTGCGCGCAAGCTGCTGCTGCCGCTGGTTCCCGCCTACCGGCTGGCGCTGGCGTGGCGCGAACTGGGGCTGGGCAGTCGGCTGGAGCTGGTGCGGCGGCTGCACTTCCCCGTGATCAGCATCGGCAGCCTCTCGGCGGGCGGCGCGGGCAAGACACCGCTGACCATTGCGCTGGCCAAGGCGCTCACGCAGCGCGGCGTGCGCGTTGACGTGCTCTCAAGGGGCTACGGACGACAGGGCCAGCGGCCGGCACGCGTCCGCCCGGACGGCAGCGCAGAAGAGTTTGGCGACGAGCCTTTGCTGATTGCGCTTGAGACGGGCGCGCCGGTTTACGTGGCAGCTCGGCGATACGAAGCCGGCCTGCTGGCCGAGGGCGAAGCGCCGGCCGGGATCTCCTCTGTCAATAAGCCCGTCGTTCATCTTCTGGACGACGGCTTTCAGCATCGCCAACTCCACCGCGATGTGAACATTCTGCTGCTCGACGGCCGCGATTGGTTCAAGGACGGCCTGCTGCCCGCGGGCAATCTGCGCGAAACGCTGCAGGCCGCCCGCCGCGCCACAGCAATTGCGATTCCCGCTGCCGGCGAGGACCCCCGCGGCGCTCCGGATTTGGAGGCCGCTCTGCGCGCCTGGGGCTTTGCGGGGCCGGTCTGGCGGCTGCGCCGCAGGATGGAGGTTCCGGTCGTCGATGGTCCTGTGGTCGCGTTTTGCGGCATCGCCCGCCCGGAGCAGTTCTTCGCCGGCCTTGAGGCCGCGGGCCTTCCCATCGCCACCCGAATCGCCTTCCCCGACCACCACCGCTATTCCCCACGCGACCTGGATCGCCTGGCCGCCGCAGCCCGCAAGACGGGAGCCGCAGCGCTCATCACCACTGAGAAAGATCAGGTCCGGCTGGGAACGCTGGCGGCTGCCTTTCCCGAATCGCTTTCGCTCAAGACCGCCGGCCTCCGCGTCGAGATCGAGGATGAGGACGAAGCCGTCGAGTGGGTGGTCGAGCGGATCGCCTCCCGCTGGAACCACTCGCCCCTGTGAGAAAATCAGAGTTTGCGGACGCAATCCAACTTTCGCTTGCTTGTGGTGCGGATGGGGGCCATGGGCGACATTCTGCATGCGCTTCCGGCGGTGACGGCGCTGCGGCAGACCCATCCGGAGTGGGGGATCGACTGGGTGGTGGAACCCCGCTGGCAGCCGCTGCTGGCGGCGGAAGGCAGTGCCGGACGCGGTCCCTCGCAGCCGCTGGTCGACGGGCTTCACCTGGCCCCTGTCAAGGACTGGGGAAGAGCGCCGCTGAGCCTGAAAACCATCCATGAAATCAGGGATTTGCGGCGGGCGCTCCGGGCCGGCGACTATGATGCCGCGCTCGACCTGCAAGGGGCAGTGCGGTCGGCGCTCGTGGGGCGGCTGGCGGGCTGCCGGCGGCTGATCGGCGAGGCCGAGCCGCGTGAGCCAAGCGCGCGCTGGCTGTTTACTGAGCTCGTGGTTACCCGAGGCGTACACGTGGTTGAGCAGGATGTGGAGCTGGCCTCGGCTGTGGCCGGCGACCAGCTTGCTCCCGCATCGCCATGGCTGCCGGTGGATGCCGCCGCCGAAGCGTGGGCCGACGGCGTTCTGTCTCCGTCCGCGACCTGCCCCGCCGTGCTCCTCATCCCCGGCGCCGGCTGGGGCGCCAAGTGCTGGCCGCCGGAGCGCTATGCGGCGGTCGCAAAGGGCCTGGTCGATCGCGGCCTGCGCGTGCTGGTCAATGCCGGTCCCGGCGAGGAGCCGCTTGCCGAGGCTATCGTTCAGGGTGCTGACGGCGCGGCTATTCCGCTCGCCTGTTCTCTAGCTCAGTTGATTGCCCTCACTTGCCGGATCGCCTTGTGCATCGGCGGCGATACCGGCCCGCTGCACCTGGCTTGCGCTCTCGGCCGGCCGGTGGTGGGCATCTATGGACCGACCCTTCCCAGCCGCAACGGCCCCTTCGGAACAAGATTCAGAGTGCTGCGCAGCCCCGAGAGCCAGCGCGACCACACCCGCCGCGCACAGCCTGAGGCCGGTCTGCTGACCATTCAGCCGGAGGATGTGCTGCGGGCCGCGGATGAACTGCTGGCCGAGGAGAACTCGTGATGACGGATCAAGACATTGCTGCAAAACTCCGCCCCACGCAGTGGCGCTGGCAGCGCGTGGCCCGGCGCATCCGCGTGCCCCTGGGATTTCTTGTCGCGGCCCTCTATCTCTTCGAGCTTTGGCGGCGCGCGCCCCAGCCGGCTGCCGTGGCTTGGAGTTTGGCGCTGGTGCTGCCTGGACTGTGGCTGCGCGGCTACGCCGCCGGCTGCGTAAGAAAGGACCGCGAGTTGACCATGACCGGCCCCTATGCGCACACCCGCAACCCGCTCTACCTGGGATCGATGCTCATCGCCGCGGGCTTTGCGCTGGCGCTGCTCAGTTGGCCGGTGGCGCTGGTGCTGACCGGCGGGTTTGCGGCTATCTATATCCCGGTGATCGCCTCGGAAGAGCGCTTCCTGCGCGCCGCATTTCCCGAATTCGACGACTATTGCCGCCGCGTGCCGCGATTGATTCCGCGCCTGGCGCCGGCGGACCATTCCGGCGCAAAATCCCAAATCGCAACCTTCTCCCTTATGCTCTACCTCAGGCATCGCGAGTACAATGCTGCTATCGGGGCCGCACTTCTGTACCTCAGCTTGCTCTTCCTCCGGCCAGCTCTGGGCGCAATCGTGCATGGGCTGCGTTGAGCGCATCCCGCGCCGGAATAGTCGATTCTCGAGGAGGCCTGTCTGACGGTGAAGACGCGCACCATCCTAGCGAACTTCGTCTGTGCTCTTGCCTTGGCCGCCGCGGCTCACGGTCAGCAGACGGCTCCGCTCGCGCCGCCGCGCGCGGGCTTCAGCTTTCCGCAGAAGCAGACCCTCATCTATAGCGTGGACTGGCGGGTCTTTCCCGCCGGGACAGCCGTTCTGCACTTTGAGGCAACCAGTGATCGCGAGCGCATCACTGCCAACGCCGACACCATCGGCGCCATCAATCTGCTCTTTCACGTGGGCGACCGCTTCCAGTCCACCTTCGACCGCGAGCGGGGCTGCACCTACGAGTTCGACAAGCAGACCGTCGAGGGCCGCCGCCAGATCAATTCCACGCAGCGGCTGGACTATGCCCAGGGCAAGTCCATTCTGGATGAGAAAAACCAGGTCACCGGGCAGACCAAGCACCTGGAGGCGCCCGTGCAAGGCTGCCTCACCGATCTGCTGACGGGCGTGTATTACGCCTCGTCGCAGCCCATGGAGGTGGGCAGGAACTTCGTCATCCCGGTGGTGGACGCCATGCGCACCGTGCCGGTGACCATGAAGGTGGAGGGCCGCGAAGAGATCAAGACCCCGCTGGGCACATTCAAGACCCTGCGCGTGCAGCCCACCGCCGACGCCGGCGTGGTGAAGAATCGCGGCAACATCTGGATCTGGTATACCGACGACGAGCGCCACCTGCCGGTGCAGATGCGCGCCCGCCTCTTCTGGGGCACCCTCACCTTCCGCCTCACCGGCAACGAGAACAAGTAGCTCGAACCCCGAAATGGCCGCCAGGTCCCCGGCGCATATCCGGGGTAGGGAACTCCTGAGCGCGATCTTCACGTGGTCGCAGCGTCATCCAGGCTTCTGAAGATCAGGGCTTCTTTTCCTCGGTCGCCGGAGCCTTCGGCGGGGTTGCGGCCTTGCGGTAAACGATCTTCTTCGTCCCGCCCTCGCAACTGCCCACCACCTTCCCTTCCGCGTCCTTGTCCTTTGGCACAATCTCCAGCGTGTACCCTTTCGCGTTGTTTGCTTCCAGCTTCTTCTCGATCTCGGCCTTCAACGCCTCACAGGGCTTTGGCCCCTGCGCATAAGCCAATGCAGATGCGAAGAACAGAATG
This sequence comes from Occallatibacter sp., assembly GCA_050014655.1. Lineage (GTDB taxonomy): Bacteria > Acidobacteriota > Terriglobia > Terriglobales > Acidobacteriaceae > Telmatobacter. The sequence continues at coordinate 10,918 of JBEKCX010000010.1, forward strand.
GCAACCGGCGCCGCGATTTTCATCGAGCAACCTCCTTCGGCTCGATGTTAGGACGAATCCGGGCCGAATGCCAGTGTATTCGGGTTGCTTCGTTGAACTTTCGATTCGTTCTGTCCGGCCTGCCACCTATAGCAAAACCAGAGTGACTGTATCCCGAGACCGCAACCCCCAAGTCGACGCGACCACCAGGAAGCGGCGACCCGGCACTGAACTCACCAGGGCACACCAACTCTGGTTTCGCTCTAGAAGCTACCTCACGAGCCGGTTTTGAAAGAGCACGGCCTCACAGGCTGCGGAAAAACCCCGAGTCTGATGCCCGTCACAGCGGTTTCTTGAGCCACTCCATTATCAAATCCGTATGCGTGGAGACGACGAGCAGCAAGCAGCGATCTTCAGTTATGTAATCCCGAAAGCGCGGATTCCGGGCGGCAAACCCCCGCGCTCCGCCCAGCAGGCTTGAGGATTGCGGCGCGGCGCAGGGGATACGGGTAGGCAGACCAGTTGCGAGGCACGGCTTAATTGCGGGCAGCGGGCCGGTAGAGCGGCCCGCGCCAGACTCATTAGTTATCGACGATTACCGACCAGCAGGCGATGGCGCTGGAAATCGTTGTCCAGTATCCGAATTTCTCGTAGATTTGCGCGGCCTTTTGCGCGGCCTGTTCCGGCGTGAGGCCCTGGCTGTCTATCTGCGGATCCGACGCATTGCGGATTGCGGCCCACTGGGGCGCGCCTCCCTTCATCTGGCTGATTACGAGCCCCAGAACCGCGTCTCCCATCTCCACCGTTCCGCCCAGGCCTTGCAGCCCGTAAGTGTTCGATGAGTCGTCGAACGCGAAAAAGTCGGTCGTAACTACGTCGGGCACCTGCATCTGCGCAACGGGCGCGGTGAAGATCTGCGGGGGCCGTGGGGCTGTGGGCAAATGGGAGACATTGGCCAGGAAGAGCTTTTCGGCAACCGGAACCGATTTGAAGGCCAGATTGGAGCAGGCGTAGATGCTGGCATGAAAGGGCTGCGACTTGAATTGCTTGAGACAGTCGAAGCGGACGGATTGCGCGCAGAGCACGTCACCCAGCTCAATGGCTGCGCCAATTCCGCCGGCGGTTCCAGTGGTGATGATGAGCTTCGGTTTGGCCTCGGCAATGATCTGCGCCCATAGCTTGGCAATGGGCATCTTGGGCCCGTCCTGGCTCAGATGCAGCTCCGACTTCATGCACAGGACGCGCTTTCCCGCGATGGTGGTGAGGAAGTAGCTGGCGAGGCGCTTGCTCTCCAGCGACGGCGCTCCCTTGCGGATGATGGGCACAAACTGGGTGGTGAAATTGTGCGTGTAGGGATACCAGCTTGTCTTGCTGGGGTAGCCGGGAGTGAGGGCGTCGGCAAGGGCCTTCGCCTCTTCCACCGTCCAGGTGACCACAACATAATCGGCCCGGGGAAGCGCGGCTGACGGCGACGGCGCCTTGGCCAGAGGCTGGGGCGACGGTGCTTGGCCTTGCGGCCAGGGGATCGGCAACCGGGTCTCTGCCTTCATGGCCGCCGCCTGAGGAAGCGTGTGCGCCGAAAACGTGGAGGGGTTATCCGCGTCGAAGGTCAAGATGTGCCGGGAGAGATCGGGCAGAGACGAGATCGCCTTCAAGGTCGCCTTGGTCGGTCCAATGGGTGCGCGAGATGTCTTTTTCATTTCTTCTCCGTTTCCTCGAGATTGTTTTCAGATGATCGAACATCGTCTGGGCGCGAGTTTCCCATCTCCGAAGCCGGATTGTCAAGCCATCTGTTATCAATCGTCAAGAAGACAGGAAGGTAACCAGCGTTAGTTACTAATTGGGTAATAAAGAACAGGATAAGCCGGGATTTGCGGGCGACGTTCAAGGGAAGGGCGCGTATGCCCGCGGCCAAGGAGTGCTTTAGGATGAGAGTACCGTGCAGACGATACGAGTAGAGACACCATCGGCGAAGTACGACGTGATAGCGGGCAGCGGGCTTTTGGAGACGCTGGCGCCGCGCATCGAGCGGGTTGCGGGCAAGCTGGCCCACCACGGCGGGCGCGCGCGACGGGTCTTTGTGCTGACCTCGGCTCCGGTGTGGGGGCTCTGGGGGCAGGCGTTTCTGTCGCCTTTTGCCGAGACGCCGGTGGCGCTGTTCCTGGAGCCCGGCGAGAAGTACAAGACCCTGGCCAGCGTGGAGAAGCTGCTGCGGCAGATGGCGCAGGCGGGCGGGGATCGCGGAAGCCTGCTGATTGCCTTTGGCGGCGGGATTGTGGGTGATGTGGGCGGCTTTGCGGCCGCGATTTATATGCGCGGAATTCCCTATATCCAGGTTCCGACGACGCTGTTGGCGCAGGTGGACTCCAGCGTGGGCGGCAAGACCGGCGTGAACCTGCCCGAGGGCAAGAACCTTGTCGGCAGCTTCCATCATCCGCTCGCGGTCTTCGCCGACATCGGCGTGCTGGGCACGCTGCCGGACCGGGAGCTGCGGGCCGGGCTGATGGAGAGCATCAAGGCGGGGATCATCCGCGACCGGGCGCTGGTGCGCTTCATGGAGGAGCACGCGGACGAGGTGCTGGGGCGCGATCCGAAGGCTCTTGAAAAGGTGATCGCAGCGTCGATCCGCATGAAGGCCGACGTGGTGAACCGGGACGAGCGCGAGAGCGGGCTGCGCATGATCCTGAACCTTGGGCACACGGTGGGCCACGCCCTGGAGCAGGCCACCGGCTACAAGACTCTGCTGCATGGCGAGGCGGTGGGCTGGGGGATGGTGGCAGCGCTGTACCTGGCGCGCAAGCGGGGAACGATTGCCGGCCGTCAGTTTGAGCGGCTGGAGAGCTTGATTTACAGGTATGGGCCGCTCCCGGCGCTGAAGCTGAGAGCGGGCAAGGTGGTTGCGGCCGCGGCCGGCGACAAGAAGAACCTGGGCGGGGTGAGGCGGTTCGTGCTGCCGGTGGGCATTGGCGACGCGGGAGTGGTGGAGGACGTGACGGCGGCGGAGTTGGAGGCGGCGGTGGGGTACATGCTGGCGCGGGCTGGGGAGAAGGCGTAAAGACAGCGAGTCAGCTAGTCGGCGGTTCAGCGCATTTTCAGTGTTGCCGTAAAGGGGCCGAGCGCCACCCAGCGGGTCGTTTGGACCGGCGGTTTCCCAGGTCTCAAAGACGAGACCTGGGGCACCCACTAATTCGATAGCAACAGGGAGGATTCTGAGTCATGGAGTTCTGTTGCATGAGCTTCCAAGGCCTTCTGGAGAGTGCCGGCGAGAGATCGTTTGGCGCTTTTACATATCAATATCCTGACGGAGTGATTGTCTTTGTTCTGCAGCATCGCGCTTTGGATAAAGGGGTTCCAACCCCGAATTACACAGACTCCCCGCTATCCCTGGTGACTGATTTTCAACTCAACTTTTGTCCGCAGCGCGGCGCAAACTTGCACAGGTTCTATCGGCATCGTTTGAAAGAATTGGATCGATCTGACCTTAAAGTCCAGTGGATCTGATCGGGATAGACGACCAAAAAGTCGGCAAGGATAGGATGACAACCACCGGAGCCAAGCCGCCAGGAGCGGAGGATGAGGCCGGCGCGGCGCAAGCTGTGCGGCAGATGTTCGACGCGATTGCGCCTCGCTACGACCTGCTGAACCACGTGCTCTCGGCCAACGTGGACCGGCTGTGGTGGCGGCGGATGGCGCGCCGATTCCGCGCGGTGCTCGCCCAGCCCGATGCGGCGGTGCTGGACATCTGCTGCGGCACGGGCGACCTGACGATGGCTCTGCTGAAGCGCCGGCCAAGGGGCGCGCAGCCGATTCTGGCGGCGGATTTTGCGCGTGGAATGTTGAGCCGCGGAGCGCGGAAGTTTGGCGGACCGGGCGTTGGCGCGCGCGAAGCGGGCAAGCCGTATGCGGCGCCGATCGAGGCCGATGCCCTGCACCTGCCGCTGCGCTCCGGATCGCTGGATTTGATTGTGACCGCATTCGGTTTCAGGAACCTGGCCAACTACGAGGCGGGCCTCAAGGAGTTCAACCGGGTGCTGAAGCCGGGAGGTCAGTTGGGGATTCTGGAGTTCAGCGAGCCGGGAGGCCCGATCGGCAAGGCCTACGCGGTGTATTTCAGGCGGGTGCTGCCGGCGATCGGGCGGCTGGTCTGCGGCAAGGCCGGGGCGTACAGTTATCTGCCCGTTTCGGTGGGCAACTTTCCGCCGCCCGGCGAGATGCTTGCGCTGATGCGGGCAACAGGGTACACGGAGTGCGCGTGGCAGCCTTACACGTTTGGGATCGCGGGATTGTACACGGCTGTGCGCGCCGCAGTAGCCTAGAGCCGTGCCTTGATGATTTGTGCTTTCCCAGGTCCCTCCGCCGCGGCGGACAAGGGACCTGGGGCACCCAGGGCTTCTGGTTTGATTACGAAATCTCATGCACACAGCACTAGGAGCGCGATGAATTCAATGGTCTCCAGCCTGGCCGGGTTTTCCGCGGAGAAGCGGCGGGTGGCGCTGAACTCGATGCTGGCGGCGGGGGCGATGACGCTGCTGAAGCTGGGGGCGGGGCTGCTGTCGGGGTCGCTGGGCGTGCTGTCGGATGCGGCGCACTCGGCGCTGGACCTGGCGGGCGCGGCGATGACCTTCTTTTCCGTCCGGGTGAGCGACAAGCCGGCCGACGAAGACCACACCTACGGCCACGGCAAGATTGAGAACCTCTCCGCCCTCGGCGAGGCGATCCTGATGGCCTTCTCGTGCGCGTGGATCATCTGGGAGGCGATGCAGCGGATCTTTTACCACACGGTGGAGCTGCACCACTCGCTGTGGCCCGTGCTGGTGCTGTTGACGTCGATCGGGGTGGATTGGTGGCGGTCGCGGCAACTGCGCGCGGTGGCCTTGCGGACGGGGTCGCCGGCCCTCGCCACCGACGCCTTCCACTTCGCCAGCGACATCTGGTCGACCTTGGCGGTGCTGGCCGGGCTGGGCGCCAGTTGGGCAGGAACGCGGCTCGGCATTGGCTGGCTGCGCTTCGCGGACCCGTTTGCGGCGGTGGTGGTTTCGCTGATGATTCTAAGGCTGACCCTGTACCTGGGCCGGGAGACGGTGGCCGTACTGATGGACGAGGTTCCGATGGAGACACGGCGGCAGCTGGTGCGGGAGGTGGCGCAGGTGGACGGCGTGCTGGCCGTGGAGCAGGCGCGCGTGCGGCGGGCCGGAGCGGGCTACTTTGCCGACCTGACGCTGGCGCTGCCGCGGCGGTTTACCTTTGAGCACACCGAGGAACTGGTGCGCGCGGCTACCGAGGCGGCGCACCGGGCGCTGCCGCGGGCGGACGTGGTGATCCACACGGTGCCGCGCGTGGCCAGGACGGAGAGCGTCTTCGACCGGGTGCGGGCGGTGGCGGCGCGCAACAACGTGAGCGTGCACGAGCTAAGCGTGCAATCGCACCACGGGCGGCTGCGCGTGGAGCTGCATCTGGAGCTGGACGAAAACATGCCGCTGATGGCGGCGCATGAGTTTGTGACCGCCATGGAGGCGGAGATTCTGCGCGAGGCGCCGGAGATCGACGCCGTGCTGACGCACATCGAGAGCGAGCCGGCGACCATCGAACAGCCGGAAGACGTGGTGGAGGAGGACCGCAAGATCGAGTTGGCGCTGCGGTCGGCGGCCAGCCAGTTGACTGAGATTGTGGACGTGCATGAGATCAAGGTGAGCCGCTCGGGCGAGCACATCTACCTCTCTTGCCATTGCACGCTGCCGGACCAGTTGACGATGCAGCGGGTGCATCAGGCGATCACCGCGCTCGAGGACCGCTTCAAGCTGGAGTGCCCGGAGGTGCAGCGGGTGACGATTCATCCCGAGCCGGCGACGGACAACCTGCGCTAGCCGGAGCGTGAGTCCGGGAAGCATTCGCACGGTTGAAGGGTGCGGGCCTCGGACCGCTCATCCACGGCAGCAAGGAATCGGGCGCTCCGCTAACAACGCTAACTCCACTACTCGTAGCGCAGCGCCTCGATGGGGTCCAGGTTGGCGGCGCGGATGGCTGGAATCATGCCGCTCACCAAGCCGGTGACGACCAGAATCGCGGTGGCTACAATCACCGAAGTTGGCGAGATGAGCAGGCGAATATCCGCGGCATCGGCATTCTTGGCCAGGGCGCTGTAAAACGTGATTCTGCCCACCATCGCCGAGACCAGATAGGCCAGCGCGATGCCGGCCGCGCCGCCCACGGTGGTTATGGCCATGGCCTCGGCCAGGAACTGGATGAGGATGTGATGGCGGCGCGCGCCCAGCGCCTTCTCGATGCCGATCTCGCGGGTGCGCTGCTGCACGGCCACCAGCATGATGTTCATCAGGCCGATGCCGGCGATTCCCAGCGTGAGCGCGCCCACCATGGAGAGCAGCACCTGCAGGGCAATGGAAAGCATGTGGAACTGTTTCAGCTGAGTCATCAGGTTGGCTACAAAGATGGCTCTCTTGTCCGTGGGCCGGAAGTGATGGGCCGCTGCCATCGTCTCACGCAGGCTTTTTTCCACCCGTTCGCTGTCGCCGCGATAGCCGAACCAGACTCCATCCAGGTATTTCGTGTCTTTGATGTCGCTCATGGTGTTGAAGGGAATGTAAATCTGGCGGTTGTTGTCGTTGTCGCCCTCCTGCATCTTGGGTTGCAGCACGCCGATGACGGTAAACATGACGCCGTTCAGGCGAAGGGTCTCGCCCAGCGCCCAGCCGCCGCTGAAGAGCTTGGTCTTAGCCTCCGAGCCGATGACGCAGACGTGGGCGCGCTGCTGGTCTTCGGCCCCGTTGAAGAAGCGGCCCTGATCGGTGTCCAGCTTGAGAACGTCCTGGAAGGCCGGCCGAACGCCATTCACGGTCCAGGTGTACAGGTGCAGATCGTTTTGGACGGGCACGTCTTTTTCCACGACCGGCGAAATGTGCGTGATGCCGGGAACGGCGTTATAGACGCGGTCTACGTCGTCCAGAGTGAAGCGCACCCACGCGCCCGCCTTGTCGCCTCCGGCCTGTTCGCTGGTGCGGCCCGGAAAGAAGCCGATGGTGTTGGTTCCCCACTCGGCAAAGATGTTCTCGATGGCACGGCTGAAGCCGGCCCCATAGGCTAGCAGCAGCACCACCGTGGCAATGCCCCAGGCCATGCCGATCATAGTGATGGCGGTGCGGCGGCGGTTGTAAACCATCGCCTCCCAAGCCTGGCCGAGTATGTCTTTGAGCATGATGCAGCTCCTGGATGCTAGCTGTTAGCTATTAGCTGTTAGCTCTTTCATTCGCCACGCGACCTTTAACATCCAACCGAAACAGCGGCCAAACCCGCTAAAAGCCAGAAGCTAACAGCTAATAGCTAAGAGCTAAAAGCTGCCTTTCTACTCTCTCCGCAACGCCTCGATGGGGTCCATTGCCGCCGCCTTGCTGGCGGGATAGAGCCCCGCAACCACGCCGCAGATCACCAGCGATCCCAGCGCCACCGCCGCCGACCAGGGAACGATCCTGGGCGGGTCCCATCCCGGCATCTTGCCGGTAAGAAGCTTCTGCAGTATCCACATGAAGCCCGCCGATGCAACAATGCCGATCAGTCCGCTGATGCCGGTCAGCAACAGGCCCTCCCAGAAGAACTGAGCCAGGATGGCGCTCCTGGTGGCGCCGATCGCCTTCAGCACGCCGATCTCACGCGTTCTCTCCGTCACCGAGACCAGCATGATGTTGATGATTCCTACTGCGCCCAGACCCAGCGTGACGATGCCCACGCCGCCGAGGAAGACGTCCATGGCGTCGAATATGGCCCCGATCATCTGTTCTTCCTCGATGGTGTCCCATTCGTCCCATGCATCCTTCAGCGACGGGTC